>JAGOBQ010000051.1 GCA_017999215.1 Thermoanaerobaculia bacterium | reverse complement strand
GTGCCGACGACCGCGAGGAGCCGCATGAGCCACGGCGCGGCCGCGAGGATCCCTCCCCCGAGGGAGCGCCGGAGCCGCGCGAGGCGCGAGACCCCTTCCTTCTGCCGGAGGTAGAGGCCGAGGTCGTCGAGCTTCACGATGCCGGCCACGAGGCCGTAGACGCCGACCGTCATCGCGAGCCCGACGGCCGAGAGGACGAGGACGCGCGTGCCGAACGGGACGTTCGCCACGATGCCGAGCGCGATCGTGATGATCTCGGCCGAGAGGACGAAGTCGGTGCGGACCGCCCCCTTGATCTTCTCCTTCTCGATCGCCGCGAGGTCGACGTCCTTCCGGAGGAGCGCCTCGGCGAGCTCGGCGTGGCGGGCCTCGTCCTCCCCCTTCCGGTGGAGGAGCTTGTGCGCGACCTTCTCGAACCCCTCGAAGCAGAGGTAGAGCCCGCCGACCATCAGGAGCGGCGTCACCGCCCACGGCGCGACGGCGCTGATCGCGAGCGCCGCGGGGACGAGGATCGCCTTGTTGACGAGGGAGCCCTTGAAGACGCCCCAGACGACGGGGAGCTCGCGGTCCGCGCGGACGCCGGTCACCTGCTCGGCGTTCAGCGCGAGGTCGTCGCCGAGGACGCCGGCCGTCTTCTGCGCCGCGACCTTCGAGAGGAGGGCGACGTCGTCGGCGACGGCGGTCGCCTTCCTCGCGGCGATCTTCGTCAGGATCGCGACGTCGTCGAGGACGGTCGCGATGTCGTCGAGGAGGGCGAGCAGGCTGGAGGCGGGCATCGGCGCGGGATGCTACCAGCGAGCCGGGCGGCGGGCGTGCTACCGCGGGCGGCCGGCCGGAGCCGGCCGCCCGCGGCGCCTGCCGTCAGAAGAGCTTGTAGTTCAGGCCGATCGTCACGGTCCAGAAGTCGCCCTTGTAGTTGCTCCGGACGCTGTCGATCAGCTCGTCGACGCTGCTGGCGTCGAGGAAGACGGCCCGCACGTCGCCGTTCAGCGTCGTCTTCTCTCCGACCTTCAGGTCGATGCCGGCGCCGACGTGCGTCGACCACCCCTTCTCGGTCACCTCGCCCTGGACGACGCTCGTCCCCGTCACCTTCAGGTTGCTGTAGGTGCCTCCGCCGAGGAGGTAGACGCCGATCTTCGGGAGCTTGATCGGGTAGATCATCCCGGAGACCTGGAACGGAACGTTCTCGATGTCCACGGAGCCGAGCTCCCCGAGGTCGTAGCTGTCGGTGTAGTACGAGCCGCGCGCCTCGGCCGCGACGATCCAGAAGAGGTTGACGCGCGCCTGCGCGCCGCCGAGGAAGCTCCCCCCCTCGCCGTCCTTCGTGTTCACGAGGCCGCCGTGCAGCCCGAGCTCCAGGCTGAGGGCGTCCGCCGCGGCGGGCGGGGCGGCGAGGACGAGGGCCAGGAGGACCAGGGCCGCGAGGCCGAGGGGCTTCTTCATTCTTGGGGGTCTCCTTCTCACGGAAGTGAACGAAGCTAACACGGCCGGGGCGCGGAACGCCCCTTCTCCACGTTCGCGCGACCCCGGGCCCCCTCCGGCGCTCCGCGACATCGGTCTTCGCCGGCCGCGCCCCGCGGGGCGCGGCCGGCGGCTCCCGTCAGCAGGGCGGGCCCATCGCCGCGAGGCGCTTCTGCATCTCCTCGGGCGAGACGTCCTCGACGTGGGTCGCGAAGGCCCACTGGTGCCCGAAGGGGTCGGTCACCTTCGCGAAGCGGTCGCCCCAGAACTCGTCCTTCGGCTCCGAAACCGTGGTGCAGCCCGCCTCGACGGCCCGCTTGTACGCCGCGTCGCAGTCGGGGACGTACAGCATCATCGTGCAGGTCGAACCGCCCCTCGAGATCGGCCCGAGCTGGCCGAAGTCGGGGAACTCGTCCGAGAGCATGACGATCGAGGTGCCGATCTTCACCTCGGCGTGCATCACCCTGTCGCCCGGCCCCGGCATGCGGAAGAGCTCCTCGGCGCCGAGCGCCTTCTTCCAGAGCTCGATCGCCTCGGCGGCGCCCTTGACGCAGAGATAGGGGGTCACGGTGCCGTACCCCTCGGGAATGGGATTCACCTTTCCGGCCATGGTCGTCTCCTTTCATCGCCGCCCCGCGAGGGGCACGTCTCCCCGCCGCGGGCGGACCCCGCGGGCGGTGTTCTCCCGGTGTGTCGTTCCGGAGTTCTACGCGGGGCGGCCTTCCGGGTTTCCGGCCGGGGCTCCCTTTCCGTACCGGGCCGTCACGTAGCCCGTGACGAGGCCGACGAGCGCCCCCGGGAGCATGACCTCGAAGTAGTACTTCCCCATCTGCGCCGCGACGAGGTACGCGAAGAAGCCGCTCACGACGACGCCGAAGACGACCGTCGCGGCGGTCGACGCGACCTTCTTCGAGAAGAAGCCGATCAGGAGGCCCGCCACGAGCCCCTTGAACGTCGACCCCATCACGATCCCGAGGATGTCCTTCCGCACCTCCGGCGTGAACCACGCCGTCAGCCCGTCCAGGACGCCGAGCCCTCCGCCGAGGAGGAGCCCCAGGAGCAGCTTGTTCATCGTCGTTCTCCCTTCGACTTCCCGTTCAACGGCGCCACCGTTCCCTTTAGCGCCGGTAGAGGACGAGGATCGCGGCCCTCGCCGCGAGGTAGGCGAGGACGAGGAGGAGGGCCACCCTGTGCCGGACGGCGAACCGCGCCGCCCTCTCCCACGGCCTCTCGCGGTAGGCGGCGACCCGCTCCCCGTCGAGGAGGCGCGCCACGTCGGCCGCGAGCGACGGGACGTCCGGGTAGCGGTCGCCCGCCGCCTCCGCCGTCGCCCGGCCGACGATCGCCGCGAGACGGCGATCGCGGCGCGGGGCCTCCCCGACGAGGACGCCGAGGAGGGCGCCCAGGGCGAAGACGTCGGCGCGCAGGTCGACGTCCGCATCGCCCCGCGCCTGCTCGGGCGCCATGAACCCGGGCGTGCCGAGGACCGTGCCGGCGGCGGTCGCCGGTGTCGCGACCTGCCGGGGACGGTCCCCTTCCGCCGAGCCCGCGGCCGGCCTCCCTTCGGGCGGAGTCGCCTCCCCGACGATCCGCGCGATCCCCCAGTCGAGGACGAGGACTTCGCCGAACGGCCCCACCATGACGTTCCCGGGCTTCAGGTCGCGGTGGACGACCCCCCGCGCGTGGGCGAAGGCGACCGGCTCGCAGACGCGGAGGAAGAGCCGGAGCCTCTCGGGGAGAGTGGGGAGCCGCGCGGCGGCCTCGTCGAGCCGCTCGCCGCGGACGAGCTTCATCGCGTAAAAGGGGCGGCCGTCGGGGAGGCTCCCGACGTCGTGCACGGGGACGATCCCCGGGTGCTCGAGCCGCGCGAGGACGCGCGCCTCGAGCCTCAGTCGGGCGGCGAGACCGCCCGACTCGTCCGGGAGGTCGAGGACCTTCACGGCGATGCTCCGCCCGAGCTCCGGGTCCTCCGCCTCCCAGACGCTCGCCATCCCGCCGCGACCGACCTCCCGCACGAGGACGTATCGCGTCCCGGAGAGGTCGGGGGCACGGAGGGCGCGGGCGAGGCGGGAGACGGCGCCGTCGGAGACGGGGATCACGGCGCGTCGATCCCGAGGAGGGTGCGCGCCTCGAGGCGGAGCTCGTCCTCGCTCCCCGTCAGCTCGCGAAGGAGCTCGAGGACGACCCGCCGGAACTCGCGGCGGGCCAGGGAGAGTCCGTTCGTGACGTCGGAGACGGAGACGCCGAACCGCTCCGCGAGCTCCGCGTACGAAGGGGCCTCCCCCTCCGCCCCGAGGTCGCAGAGCTCGAACAGGCGGGCCGCGATCCCCTTGCCGCGCCCGGCGAGGGCGCCCTCGAGGCGCGCGAGGCCGAGGGCGAGGACGCTCCGCGCCCACTCCTTCTCGAACTCGCGCTCCGGCGAGGCGTCGCCCGCGGGGACGGCGCGCTCGAGCTCCTCGCGGGCCCCGTCGAAATCGAGCGAGAGGAGCACCGCGCCGCCTCCCCGCTTCTGCCGCGAGGAGGCCTTCCGCTCGTTGGCGACGAGGCCGTCGACGCAGACGCGGAGGTACGTCCGGAGCCTCGCCCTGGCGGGGTCGAAGCGGGCGAGGAGGTCGCGCTCGAGGAGCTCGGCGAAGAAGTCCTGCGTCAGGTCGGCGGCCGCCTCGTGGTCCTTCCCCCACTTCCGCCGCACGTGCCGGTAGACCGGCCGCCAGTAGGCCGCGACGAGCGTCTCGAGGGCGCGCTCCCTCTCGGAGGGATCCGCGCTCCGGGCCGCCTCGACGACCGACGCCCGCGTCGGCGGGAAGAAGCCTCCGCTCATCCTGCCGGGCGGAGCTTCTTCAGGACCTGGACCTGCCCGCAGTGGTAGAGGTCGTGCGCCGCGACGCCCCGGACGAGGTGGAGCGCCCGCGCGCGCGCCGCGCCGGAGAGCCCCGGCAGCCGCTCCGCCACCGTCGCGACGAGCGCCCGGTGCTCGGCCGCGAGGAGCGCGAGGTCGGCCTTCCAGGCGGCCTCGTCGGGCTCTCCGGCGGGGCGCCGGAACCAGTTGCTCCCCTCGAGCGGGAACGAGCCCCGTTTCTCGCCCGTCAGCCTCCGTCGCACGGCGTACTTCCAGTAGGCGGCGTGGAGGGCGAGCTCCCAGGCGTTCGGCCTCCCCTCGCCCGGGCGCCAGGCGGCCTCGGCGGCGCTCATCCCGCGGAAGGAGCCGCGCAGGTTCGTGCCGTGCCACGACTTCCTCTCGAACGCCTCCGCGAGGAGGTCGAGGAGGAGGGACGTCTCGGGATCGCGCGGGGCTCGCGCCATCGGGCACCTCCGGAATCGGCGTTTCGGGGAAGTCTAGGGCTTCCGGATCCCGCCGGAGAGAGGCGCCGAAACAGGATCGGCCGTCTCGGAGCCCAGCGCGAGCGCCAGGTGCCGCGAGGCCTCCGCCCTCGATTCGGAGGCGGGGCAGCGCACGACCGCGACTCCCGCAGGAACGCGTGCGGCGACGTCGGCGAGGGGCGTCATCCTCCGTCCGTCGGTCTCCCAGGATGCCGGATTCCCCTGCGGGTCCTCGACAACCACGACCCTGTCGATCGGGAGGCGCCGCCGTGCGGACGTGTCGGCCTGGCGCCCGGCGAGGAGGATGCCGGCACGGAACGCCTGCCGGTCGAGGAATCGATGAAGGCGCATCCCGGCCTCCGGGCCCCGGCCGCCGCCCCCCGGCCCGCGACCGCCCGGCCGGCCCAGGAACCTCCTCGGGCCGGCCGAGACGAGGGAGGCGCGGCGGAGGACGGCGAGGGTGCCCGTCTCGATCAGCGTCCAGCGGCCGCCGGACTCCGCCGCGACGACGAGACCGTCCTCCAGCCACGTCGCGCCCTCCCTCAGCACGAGCGCCCGGCACGCCGTCGACTTTCCGATCGCCGGCGGACCGACGACGACGACCGTCTCTCCCCGGAGCCGGATCGCCGAGCCGTGGAGGACGAGGAGCCGCTCGACGCCGAGCTCCTCGAGGAGCGCTCGCGCCGCGGCCCCCTCCTCTTCGGTGAGCGCCCCCCGGCTCCACGCCCCGAGGTGAAACGTCACCGCTCCGGGCGGGAACGCACGGCGCTTCACCTCGTCCCACGCCGAGAGGAGAGGCCGCATCACCTGGCCGAGTAGACGACCTTCCCGCCGACGATCGTCGTGAGGACCTCGGTCGAGAGGATCTCCTCGTCCGGAATCGTCGAGAGGTCCTTCGAGAGAACGACGACGTCGGCGAGCCTGCCCGGCGCGAGCGTCCCCTTCAGCTCCTCCTCGAACGCGGCGTAGGCGTTCGCGACGGTGTAGGAGCGAAGCGCCTCCATCCGCGTCATTCGCTGCTCGGGGAAGAACGCGGGCCCCTTCTTCGGCTGCCGCGTGACGGAGGCGTGGAGAGAGGCGATCGGGTCGACGTCCTCGACCGGGGCGTCGGTGCCGTTGCCGATCCGCGCCCCGGCGTCGAGGAGGCGCCGCCACGGGTAGGCCCCTTCCCGCGCGCGCGCCGCGCCGAGGCGCGCCGGAACGAACGGCGCGTCGGAGGGGCAGTGGATCCCCTGCATCATGGCGAGGACGCCGAGCTTCCCGAAGCGCGGAACGTCGGCCGGGTCGAGGTGCTGGGCATGCTCGATCCGGAAGCGGAGGTCCTTCTTCGGGTGGCGTGCGAGGACGCGCGCGTAGACGTCGAGGACTTCGCGGTTCGCGCGGTCGCCGATCGCGTGCGTCCCGAGCTGGAAGCCGTTCGCCGCCGCGATCTCGGCCGTCCGCTCGAGCTCCTTCATCGGGTAGGTGCAGAGCCCGGTCCCCGGAGCGTCGGCGTACGGGGCGAGGAGCCAGGCGCCGCGGGAGCCGAGCGCCCCGTCGGCGAGCCTCTTCACGGCCCGGACGGTGAGGTGGTTCCGCCCGGCGCCGACGACGCGGACCCGCGCCGCTTCCCGCTCGAGCTCCTCGTTCGAGGAGGAGAGCATCGCGTAGACGCGGACGCCGAGCGTCCCGGCCTCGGCCCGCTGCCGGTAGCGCGCGACGACGTCGAGGGAGCTCCCCGCGTCGTGGATCGAGGTGATCCCCTTCCGGAGGCACTCCTCCACGGCGAGGTCGATCCGCCGGTCGAGGTCCGCGGTGACCTCCGCCGGCGTCCGCCGCGCGAGGTCCTTCTGCAGCGCCGCGGAGACGAGGTCCTCGGCGGTCTCGCGCAGGAGGCCCGTCGGCGCGCCCGCGGCGTCGCGGAGGATCTCGCCTCCGTCCGGCGCCTTCGTGTCGCTCCCCACGCCGCCCCGCTCGAGCGCGACGGCGTTCGCGAAGGCGGCGTGGCCGCTCGCGTGCGAGAGGAGGACCGGGTTCTCCGGCGTCGCCGCGCTGAGCGAGGCGTGGAGCGGGAATCCCTCGACGTTCGGCGAAGGCGGAGAGGCCCACTCCTTCTGGTGCCAGCCGCGGCCGAGGATCCACTCGCCCGGCCGGGCCTTCTTCGCCGCGGCCGCGACGCGCGCGACGACCTCGTCCCAGCTCGCGGCTCCGCGCAGGTCGAGGGCGATCCGGGCGTCGCCGATCCCGGTGAAGTGCGCGTGCCCGTCGACGAAGCCGGGGCTCGCCGTCTTCCCGGCGAGGTCGATCACGCGGGTCCCCTCGCCGCGAAGGCGGTCGATCTCGGCGTCGCTCCCGACCGCGACGATCCGGTCGCCCGAGACCGCGAGGGCCGCCGCGACGGGGCGTGCCGGGTCCATCGTGAGGAGCTTCCCGTTCTTCAGGACGAGGTCCGCCCGCTCCCCCTCGGACACCGCCGCGAGCGCTCCGAGGGCGAGGACCGCCACGAGCACGCCGAATCCCCTCACGCCGTCACCTCCGTCGCGTCCGTCCGCGACCGGGGCATTCTCCTCCCCTCCGCTCGTCGCCGGAATCGACCGCTCGTCGGCGGATCGCGCCGCTCGCCGGCCCCGCCGTGACGTCCCGTCGTCTCCGGAGCAGATTTCCCGCATGATCGCGACGCCGGAATCGATGACCGGGCCCCGAACGGAAGCGCCGCGCCTCCCGGGCGCCCTGGAGGTCTTCATGAAGAGAACGCTCGCCCTGTTCGCCGCCATCGTCCTCCTCGCGCTCCTCCTGGTCCCGCTCATCGCGACGTCGGCGCCGCCCGAGGAGGCCGACCCGGCCGTCCGGGCGCCCGTGGAGGCCTACCTCCGGGGGCACGCGACGGGCGACGGCGAGGAGTGGCGGAAAGCGTTCCACCCCACCGCGATGGTCACGGGCCTGCACGACGGGAAGCTCGTCTCGATGTCGGCGCCCGACTTCGTCGCCCGCGCCGCCGGCAAGCCCGCGGCCGACGAGGCTCAGCGGAAGCGCCGGATCGTCTCGATCGACGTCGCGGGCGACGCCGCCCTCGCGAAGGTCGAGCTCGACTACCCGAAGGTCTTCTTCGTCGACTACCTCTCCCTCCTGAAGATCGACGGGGAGTGGAAGATCGCCCAGAAGACCTACACCGGGACCTCGAAGAAGACCCCCTGAGGCCCTTCCGCCGCCCTCTGCCCGCAGCCGTGCCATGAAGCTCCCCGGCCGTCCCTTCTGGATCGCCCAGCTCGCCGGCTGGGGAAGCTACTTCCTCATCCTCTGGCTCTCCGGCCTCGCCTACGCCGCCGAGCCCTCGTTCCGCGCGCTCCTCGAGTTCCTCCCGGCGAAGGCGGTCCTGGCGTCGCTCGGGTTCGCGACGAGCCTCGGCCTCTTCGCCGTCTACCGGCGTCTCCTCCCCGAGAGGCCGAGGACCGGCCGGCTCGTCCTCGTCGCCGTGGCCGCCTCCCTCCTCTTCGGCGTCGTCTGGTCGGCGGCCGCCTCGCGCCTTCTCTGGCCGCAGAAGCCGGTCTGGCCCGGCGCCTTCAAGAGCGGCCTGAACTCGGGCATCACGCTCCTGGCCTGGAGCGCGCTCTACCTCGCGTTCACCTACCGCGCCCGGCTCGACGCCGAGACGGAGCGGGCCCTCCGGGCCGACGCCCTCGCGAGCCAGGCGCGCCTGGAGATGCTCCGCTACCAGGTGAACCCCCACTTCCTCTTCAACGCGCTGAACTCGATCCGGGCGCTCATCGAGGAGGACCGGGCCAAGGCGCGGCAGATGGTGACGGAGCTCTCCGAGTTCTTCCGCTACTCGCTCCTCCACGCCCGCTCGGGCGAGATCCCGCTCGAGGCCGAGCTCGAGGCGATCCGGAGCTACCTCGCGATCCAGGAGATCCGCTTCGAGGAGCGGCTCGAGGTGGCGTGGCAGATCGAGGAGGGGGCGAAGTCGGCCCGTCTCCCCGGCTTCCTCGTCCACCCGCTCGTCGAGAACGCGGTCAAGTACGGCATGGAGACGAGCCCGATGCCGCTCCGCGTCGGGATCTCCGCGCGCCTCGCGGCCGGCCGGCTCGTCGTCGAGGTGACGAACACCGGGACGCTCGCCGCGAACGGCACGTGCGAGGGGACGGGGACGGGCCTCGCGAACGTCCGCGAACGGCTCGCCCACCACTTCCCGGGCCGGCACGCGTTCACGATCGCGCAGGAAGGCGACCGGGTCGTCGCCCGCCTCGAGGTCCCGGCGGAGGGGGCGTGAAGACGCGCCTCACCGCGCTCCTCGTCGACGACGAGCGGCTCGCGCGCGCCGAGCTCCGCCGGATGCTCGCCGCGCACCCCGAGATCGAGGTCGCGGGCGAGGCGGGGGACGTCGCGGAGGCCGAAGCGGCGCTCGCGCGGCTCTCTCCCGACGTCGTCTTCCTCGACATCCGGATGCCCGGGGCGAGCGGCTTCGACCTCGTCGAGAAGGTCCCCGCCGGGACGCGCGTCGTCTTCGTGACCGCCTACAGCGAGTACGCCCTCCGCGCCTTCGAGGCGAACGCCCTCGACTACCTGATGAAGCCGGTCCCGCCGGAACGGCTCGCCGCCGCCGTGCGGAAGCTCCTCGACGGCGCTCCGGCCGCGAGCGCGCCGGGCCGCCCCCTCCACCTCGACGACCCGCTCATCGTCCCGTCGGGAACGCACTACCGGGTCGTGAGGGTCCGGCAGATCGTCTGCCTGAGGGCCGCGCGCGACTCGTCCGAGGCGGTGACCGCCGACGGGCGGACGACGCTCGTCGGCCGGAGCCTGAAGGAGTGGGAGGAGCTCCTCCCGCCGCGGCACTTCCTCCGGGTCCACCGCTCGACGATCGTGAACGTCGAGCACGTGGAGCGGATCGAGCCCTGGTTCAAGGCGGGCTTCCGGGTCCGGCTGCGCGGCCTCCCCGAGCCGGTCGAGGTGAGCCGGAGGCACGCCGCGCTCCTCCGCGAACGGCTCGTCTGACGCTCCCGGGCGCTTCTCGGCTACCATCCGCGCCCAATCGCCATGAGAACGCTCCTTCCGGGCCTCGGCACCGCCGCCCTCGGCCTCGCCGTCCTCCTCACGTTCGCGCTCGCCCTGACGACGAAGCTCTTCACGCTCCGGCCGCCGGGCGGACCGGACGCGATGGGGCTCATCGTCGTCCTCTTCCTCCCCGTGGCGGCCTGGGTCCTCGTCCTCGTCGCGGCGCTCGCCGGCGTCGGGCGCGGCGCCTTCGACTGGGTGGGCCGGTCCCCCGGGATCCCGACCCTCGCCGTCCTCGCAACCGTCGTCGGGCTCGGGATCCTCTCCACCGCCGCGGCGATGTTCTCGCTGGAGGTGAGGTACTCCTCCCGGACCGCCATCGGCCTGGCGGGGGGGCTCGTCCTCCCGCTCGCGGTCGTCGCGTTCCTGGGCGCCCTCCTCTGGTCCGAGCCGGCCTCGGTCGCCGCCGCCCGCTGGACCCGCCCGGCGGGCGCCACTCTCGCCGGCCTCGCGGCCCTCGCCTTCGCGGGCGGGCTCGTCCTCCTGGCGATGAGCTCGGCGGAGAAAGCCCGGGTCGTCGAGGAGGCGCGCCAGGCGGACGCCGACTGGGAGACGCGGAACCGGCAGGAGATGGAGGCGCTCCACGCGAAGCAGGCCGCCGAGCTGGCCGCCCTTCCCGACGACACCCCGATCGAGGTCTTCCTGACCCACCTCTTCATCGACAAGAGCGAGGAGCACCACCGGATGGCCCTCGAGCGGATCCGGGCGCTTCCGAACCTCACGACGCGGCTCGCCGCGCGCCTCGAGCACCCCGAGCCGCTCGAGCGCGAGCACGTCCTGAACTTCATCGCGATGGGGGGGACCCCCGAGCCGGACTGGGAGCCTCTCGTCCGCGCGGCGATCCTCCGGCTCGCGGCCGATTACCGGACCGAGGCGAAGGACCTCTCGATCGGCCGGATCACGCACGTGAAAGGGCTTTCGTGGGGCGCCCTCCTCGCCGCCGAGCGGTTCGGGCCGAAGCGCTTCGAGGCGGAGGTGCGCGAGCTCCGCGCGGCGGTCGCGCTCTGGCCCAACGAGGAGCCGCGGAAGGACGCCCTCGCGGTCATCGACCTCTATCTCGCCGGAGCCCCCCTCCCGAAGGAGTGAGCCCGGAGGCGCCCGGCCCGCCGAGCCTCAGCGCGGCAGGAGGCCGAGCGCCTTCGGCCAGCTCCCCGTCGGCTCCCACGGGACCGGGTGGAGGGCCCGTTCGACGAGCGTCTCGGCCATCTCCGTCACGATCCAGCGGAAGCTCTCCTCGCCGACGGAGTGGAGGTCGGCGTCGGGGGCGCAGTTCATGAAGTCGATCGCGTAGGGGATCCCGTCCCTCACGGCGAACTCCACCGTGTTCATGTCGTACCCGAGGGCGTCGCAGAGCGCGAGCGCGTCCTTCGTGACCCGGAGCGCCATGTCGTCGGGGACGACCTTCCCCGCCACGGCCGAGTAGCGCGCCTCGTGCGGCTCCTTCGGGGCGTACGGCATGATCCGCACCTTCCGGCGGCCCGCGACCCAGCAGCGGTAGTAGTCCTCGAACTCGATCGCCTCCTGGGCCATCATCGTCAGGTCGCGCGTCTGGTCGTAGGCCGAGAAGAGCTCCTCGCGGCTGTGGACCTTCCAGACGTCCTTCCAGCCGCCGCCGTAGGCCGGCTTGAGGAAGATCGGGAAGCCGAGGTAGCGGAAGACCTCGTCCCAGTCGACGAGCGTCATGTTCCGGAACGAGGCGTCCGTCGTGTTCGGGGGGTGCTCCTTGTGCGGCAGGAGGACCGTCCGCGGGACGGCGACGCCGACCGCGCGGGCCACGACGTTGTCGAAGAACTTGTCGTCCGCCGACCACCAGAACGGGTTGTTGACGACCTGCACGCCGCGGGCGGCCGCGCACTTGAGGAGCGTCCGGTAGAACGGCACCTCGTGGCTGATCCGGTCGAGGATCACGTCGTAGCCGAACGCCTGCTCCTGCGAGACGTGCCCCACCCGGACCGGCTCGCCCTTCACGGCGAGGCTGCGGCGCCGGGCGAGCTCGTTGATCTCGTGGCAGAGGGCCCAGGGGAACGTGTCCTCCATGCCGAAGAGGACCCCGATCGTCTTCACGCTCATGCGGACCTCCACGGATGCGACGCCTTCCGTTCCGGGATCGTATCGGACGGCCGGGACGCCGCAAAACGCCTCTCCCGATAGACTCCGCCCATGAGGCGCGAGTACCACGCCTGGGTGAGCCACCACCTCGGCCGGACGATGGAGTTCCTCTGGCTCGGCGAGCGGGGCTACCCGGTCCTCCTCTTTCCCACGTCGATGGGGCGCTTCTGGCAGAACGAGGACATGGGGATCACCGCCGCGCTCGCCGACAAGGTCGACGCCGGCTACATCCAGCTCGTCTGCGTCGACGCCGTCGACACCGAGAGCTGGTACAACCGGAACGCTCCCCCCGCCTACCGGGTGAGGCGCCACGACGACTACGACCGATACCTAAGGCACGAGCTCGTCCCCTACGTCCAGCACCGCGCCGACCGCCCCGACCTCGGCGTCTATGGCGCCTCCTTCGGCGCCTACCACGCGGCGAGCTTCGCCGGCCGCTACCCCGGCCTCGTCACGAAGGCGGTCCTCCTCTCGGGGCTCTACCACGTCGGCCGGTTCCTCGACGGCTACTGGGACGACCTCTGCTATTACCACTGCCCCGAGGCGTTTGTGGCGAACGCGGACGCGAAGACCGTCCGGGCGCTCCGCCAGGTGGAGTGGATCGTCGCCACGGGCGAGGACGACACGCTCGTCGGCGAGAACCGCCACTTCGCCGCGCTCCTCGAGGGGAAGGGGATCGGCGTCCGAGCCGAGTTCTGGCCCGGCGTCTTCGGCCACGACTGGCCGTTCTGGAGAGAGGCGGTCCGGCGATTCCTCTGAGGCCCTTCCTTCCCGACCCGGGGCCCGCCCGCGCGGCGGGACCATTCCCTGCAAACCATTCTCATGAAACGACATCGGAGACCGGATCGGAAACCCGACCCGGTCTCCTGCCGTACTTGTCCGACAAGGTGAGGTGTCCATGACCATCCGCAGACAGATCCTCGTCGCCGCCGCCGCGACGGCCCTCCTCCTCGGGGGACCCGCCGCGGCCCAGGAAGTCAAGGGAGAGGAGCACGTCCTCCCGAACGGGATGAAGCTCCTCCTCGTCCACCGCCCCGACGAGCCGTCGGTGTCGGCCGGCTGGGTCGCGAAGGTCGGCAGCGCGAACGAGCGCGTCGGCATGACCGGCATCAGCCACCTCTTCGAGCACATGATGTTCAAGGGGACGAAGACGCTCGGCTCGAAGGACCCGAAGCGGGACCTCGAGATCATCGAGGAGCAGGAGAAGCTCCGCGGCGAGATGCGGGCCGAGGAGTCGCAGATGCGCGCGGCCTGGCGCCGCGGCGAGGTCGACGACCTCATGAAGCCCGAGAACAAGACCGCCCGCTACAAGGAGCTCGAGGCGAAGTTCGACGCGCTCGTCAAGGAGCAGCGCGACCTCCTCGTCAAGAACGAGTTCGACCGGATCTACACGAAGAACGGCGCCTCCGGGATGAACGCCTTCACGTCGTACGACATGACGGCCTACTTCATCACCGTGCCGAAGAACAAGCTCGAGCTCTGGTTCTGGATGGAGTCCGACCGGCTGAAGGACCCCGTCTTCCGCGAGTTCTACGCCGAGCGCGACGTCGTCTACGAGGAGCGCCGGCTCCGCGTCGAGTCGACCCCGACCGGGAAGCTCGACGAGGCGTTCGACTCGATCTTCTGGCACTCGACGCCCTACACCTGGCCCGTGATCGGCTACTCCTCCGACGTCGCGAACATCACGAAGCAGCAGGCCGACGACTACTTCGCGACCTACTACGCCCCGAACAACCTGACGGCCGTCCTCGTCGGCGACTTCGACAAGGCCGCGGCGCTGAAGCTCGCGACCGAGTACTTCGGCCGGATCCCCCGGGGTAAGGTCGCCCCGCCCGAGGTCGTCACGCGCCCGCCGAGGGGGGAAGACGACCTCCGCGT
>JAGOBQ010000050.1 GCA_017999215.1 Thermoanaerobaculia bacterium | reverse complement strand
CGGTCGGCGCCGCCCTCGGTCGGCTCCTCGTGGAGCGGGACGCCCCGGTCCCCCTCCGCGACCTCGACGCGTGGGCGCTCGACGCCCCCTCGCGGAGCTTCCTGAAGGCCCAGCTCGAGCGGGGCGTCCGGGTTCTCGTCCCGGTCGCGACCCGCGGCCGGCTCCTCGGCGTCCTCGCGGCCGGAGAGAAGAAGTCGGAGGAGGAGTTCCACAAGGAGGACCTCGACAACCTCGTCACGATCGCGAACCAGGGGGCCCTCGGCCTCGAGGTGGCGGCGCTCCACGAGCAGCTGACCCGCCGCGCCGAGGTCGAACGCGACCTCGAGATCGCGCGCGACATCCAGGTGAGCCTCTTCCCGCGCGAGCTCCCCCGGATCGCGGGCATCGAGCTCTACGGCGTCAGCCTCCCGGCGAAGGTCGTCGGCGGCGACTTCTACGACTTCCTGCCCGTCGACGGCGGCTTCGACGGGCGCGTCGCGCTCGTGGTCGGCGACGTCTCCGGAAAGTCGATCCCGGCTTCGCTCCTGATGGTCGCGGCCAAGGAGATCGTCTATGCCCGGTCGATGCAGGACCCGGAGCCCTCGACCGTCTTCCGCGAGTCGAACCGCCGGATCTACGAGATCAAGCGGAGGATGTTCGTCTCGCTCGGCTACTTCCTCTACGACCCTCTCCAGCTGACGCTCCACTACTCCATCGGCGGGCAGCCTCTCCCCCTCGTCGTCCGCGGGGGAGAAGCCGTCGAGCTGCCGGCTCCGGTCAGCCGGCTCCCGCTCGGCGCCCTCCGGGACACGACCTACGACGCGAAGACGTTCTGGCTCCGGAAGGGGGACCTCCTCCTCTTCTACACCGACGGCCTGAACGAGGCGATGTCGGTCGAGAACGCCTATTTCGGCGACGAGCGGCTGAAGGCCTCCCTCGTCCGTCACAGCGCCGCGCCGCTGCCCGAGATGGCGGAGGAGATCCTGGAGGACATCCGGCAGTTCACGTTCGGGGCCGAGCAGTCCGACGACGCCACGTTCGTTCTCCTCCGGGTGACGGGGGCGAAACCCGCACCGGCGGGGTCCGTATAGATTTCCGAGGGCCTCGGGGCCCGGAAGGGACCACTCCGTGACAAAGCCGCGCGTCCGAAAGCTCTTCCTCGCGGCCGCGGCCCTCGCCGTGGTGGCCGGGGGGACCACGTTCGCAGTCCTCGCGCGGGACCGGCGCGAGGTGACGACCCGCTCGGCCGAGGCCTACCGCTTCTACCGCCAGGGCCTCGAGAACGAGCGCCGGCTCTACCACAAGGACGCCCTCGCGTCGTACGCGAAGGCGCTGGAGCTCGACCCCCACTTCGCGATGGCGACGCTGCGCCTCGCCGGCCTCCTCGCCGGGAGGGACCGCGACCGGGCGAAGTCGCTCGTCCAGTGCGCCGCCCAGAACCGCGAGGTCCTGAACGAACGCGAGCGCCTCACCCTCGACATCGTCGAGGCGGAGCTCCTCGCCGGCGAGCCGAAGCGGGCGGCGGAGCGGATCCGGGAGTACGTCGAGCGCTTCCCCGAGGACCCGGAGGGCTACTTCCGGCTGGCGGGCGTCCTCGTCCGCGAGGGGAAGCCGGACGAGACGCTCGCCACCTACGAGCGGCTCGTGGCGCTCGACCCGAATCAGGCCATCGCCTACAACTTCCTCGGCTATTACTTCGTGAGGCGCCGCGACTTCGTGAAGGGCGAGGACTTCTTCAAGCGCTATCGCTTCCTCGCCCCCGACCAGGCGAACCCCTACGACTCCCTCGGCGAGCTCTACGCGAACACGGGCCGCTACGCCGAGGCGGAGGAGCACCTGAAGCGGGCGCTCGAGATCAAGCCCGACTTCCTTCCGGCCGTCGGGCACCTCGGGACGCTCGAGGCGTGCCGGGGGAACGCGGAGGGCGCCGTGACGTGGTACCGGCGCGCCTCCGACATGGCGGAGACGTGGAAGGAGCGCTACGCCTTCGCCGGAGCCGCCGTCATGGCGCTCCTCGACGTGGGGCGGCCCGAAGACGCCCTCGCCCTCCTCGACGAGGTCGTCGCCGCGGCTCCGGCCCGGGACGGCAAGGACGCCGTCATGATCCGATGGAGCTACGTCCGCTCGAGGGCGATCGTCCTCGCTCTCGCCGGGCGCGTCGACGAGGCCGAGGCGGAGCTCGCAGGCCTTCCGGAGCTCCCTCCCGACTTCGACGCGGACGGAAAGATGGCCCTCGAAAAGAGCCTGTCGGGGCCGAAGGCGGCGCTCGCTTCCGCCCGCGGGGATCTCGAGGGGGCCGCCCGGCACTTCCGGGAGATCCTCGCGGCCGAGGCGGAGCGCGGAATGGGGGACTTCGGCTACTACCCGTCGATCTTCCGCGTGAGGACTCGGCTCGCGGACGCGCTCGTCACCCTGGGACGGCGGGAGGAGGCGCGGGAGGAGCTGCGCCCCGTGCTCGCCGTGAACCCGCGCTTCGCGCCGGCGCTCGAGGTCCTTGCCCGGATCGACGGGCGCCCGGACGCGACGACGGGAGACGCCGGGCGCTGAGATGGCGGTCCGGGTCGCCCGCTCCAGCGAGTCGTTCGACCTCCGCAAGAAGGTCCTCCGGCTCGAGACGCTCTACGACGTCTCCAGGGCGCTGAACGTCCTCCGGGACGAGCAGGCGCTCGTCGACGAGATCGTGGCCCGCGCCGTGGCCCTCCTCGACGCCGAGCGCGGGTTCGGGGTGGTCTTCGAGGAGCAGGCGGGGCCGGCCGTCGTCTCGACGGTCGCGTTCCCGACGTTCCCGGGAAGCCTCGCCGCCGCCTCGGACCCGTTCGTCCTCGACCTCTGCCGGGCGCGCGGCCCGCTCTCGCGGACGGAGGAGACCGTCCTCGGAAGCCCGGCGGGGAGTGTCGTCGGGGCGCCGCTCGTCGTGAGGGACCGCGTCCTCGGGGTCCTCGTCGCGCTCGACCGGGAGGCGCGGGAGGGTCCCGCGGCAGCGTTCGACGACGGCGACCGGCGCTTCCTCGAGTCCGTCGCGGCCCTGGCGGCGCCGGCGCTCGACGCTCTCCGACAGCTGCGCGCGCTCGAGGCCGACGTGGACCGTCTCCGGGAGGAGAACCGCGCCCTGAAGGGGTCGCTCGGGATCGACGAGCTCCTCGTCGGCGACTCGGCCGGGATGCGGCGGGTCAAGGAGCTCGTCGTGCGGGCGGCGGCGTCGCGCGTCGGCGTCCTGATTCGCGGCGAGAGCGGCACGGGCAAGGAGCTCGTCGCGCGTCTCCTCCACGCGGCCTCCCCGCGCCGCGACGGGCCGTTCCTGGCCCTCAACTGTGCGGCGGTGCCGGAGACGCTCCTCGAGGCCGAGCTCTTCGGCATCGAACGAGGTGTGGCGACGGGGGTCGAGGCGCGGCAGGGCAAGTTCGAGCTCGCCTCGGGAGGGACGATCTTCCTAGACGAGATCGCCGACGCCCCGCTCGCGATCCAGGCGAAGCTCCTGCGGGTCCTCCAGGAAAGGGAGATCGAGCGGCTCGGCGGCCGGCGGCGGATCCCGGTCGACGTGCGGGTCGTCGCGGCGACGAACGCCGACCTCGAGCGGTCGATCCGGGAGAAGAGGTTCCGCGAGGACCTCTACTACCGGATCCGGGTGGTCGAGATTCCGCTCCCGCCGCTGCGGGAGCGACGGGAGGACATCCCGCGCCTCATCGGGCACTTCCTCTCCCGTATCGGGGCTCGCGAGGGGCGTCGGCCGAAGTCGCTCGCGCGCGAAGCGGTCGCGCGCCTGCTCGACTACCCGTTCCCCGGGAACGTGCGCGAGCTGGAGAACCTGCTCGAAGGGGCGGTTGCGCTCGTGCCGGGCGAAACGATCGAGGCCGGCGACCTGCAGCTGCGTGGGGGGCGCCCGGGACCCGGATCGAATGGCTCCCTCGACCTGGAGACGCTCGAGCTCGAGCACATCCGCAGGGTTCTCGAATCGGTTGGGGGGAACAAGAGCGAGGCCGCGCGCATTCTCGGCATCAACCGTCGGACCCTCTACCGAAAACACGTGCCTAATTAGCACAGTGGGGCAATTCGCCTCGTATCATGCAAGTCCATTTATTTGAGTAACTTGAACGGCGATTGTCCGCCCACTTCCACGGCATGTGGCATTGTGTCGCTAGTGGTGGAAGGGCAGGCCGGAGTGGTTTCTGTAATCACTTGAAAACAGGATGTTTACGGGTTGTCGGGTCGGCGTGGTCGATCTGGCGCAGCTGTTGCGTCATTCCGTCGCGGGAGGAGTCGATGGAACGCAGCATGGGACTGTCGGATCGGCCGGTGCCGGGGCGTCCCGTCGGGCGTGCCCGCGCGGAAGGGGACCGGACCGCTCGAGTCGAAGGCGAGCGGCGGGTCCCGGGCCTGCTCTCCCTTCTCCTCCTCGGCGAGGCCGCGGCGTTCGCGGCGCTCCAGGTGTCGGGTAACATCCCCGAGATCGTGACCGTGCTCGTCCGGGCCCTCCTGCTGCTCTGACGGGCCGAGCACCGCCGATGCCGACGGCCGACACACGAGAGGTTCACCTCACCATTCCGGTCGCCCCGGAGATGGAGATCGCCGCGACGGCTCAGGTCGCGGCGCTGGGCGAGTGGATGGAGCTCGGCCGGGACAAGATCGACGAAGTGAAGATGGCCGTCGTCGAGGCCTGCATCAACGCGTTCGAGCACAGCGGGACCCCCGACCACCGCGTGGAGCTGCGCTTCCGGGTCGGCACCGAGAGAATCGAGAACGGAGGCCGCGCCTACCTGGAGGTCGACGTCCTCGACAACGGTCACGGCTTCGATCCGACGTGCGTCGTCCCGCCCGAGATCGGGAAGAAGCTCCGGGCGCCGCACAAGAGGGGGTGGGGTCTTCGTATCATCCGAAGCCTGATGGACGACGTGAGGATCGAGAGCGGCGAGCGCGGGACGATGATCGTGATGCGGAAGTACCGCTGAAGGGCGACGATGAGCGAGACGCTGAAAGTGACCCTGGAGAAGCCCGACGGGACGGTCGCGATCCTCCGGACGGACGGGTACATCAACAACACCGGCGGTGAGGAGATCGCCCGGCAGGCCTACACGCTCCTCGGCGAGGGGACGGTCCGCCTCCTGCTCGACCTCGAAAAGACGAAGATCGTGAACTCGATCGGGATCTCGATCCTGATCGAGGTGCTCGAGAAGGTCCTCGACCAGGGGGGCCGCCTCGCGTTCTGCCGCCTGACGCCGACGATCGAGAAGACGTTCCAGATCATGGGGCTCGCGCAGTACGCGCGAATCTTCCCCGCGCCGGAGGACGCCCTGGCGTGGCTGCGCGGTGAGGCGGAGTAGCGCGGAGCGATGCGCGCCGACGTCCCGGGGGCCCACGCGCTCCTCGCGACGATCGACCCGGCCTCGGCCGGGCCGGCTCTCCTCGAACCGATCCTCGAAGCGCTCCTGAAGGGGGCGGGGGGCGCCCGCGGCCTCGCGCTCGACCCGGGAGCCCGCTGTCACCCCGCCGCCCGGGGCCTCGACCCGCTTCCGTCGGAGCTCGCAGGGCTCTCTGCCGGCCTCTCGCGGGGGAGCGCGCACGCGGCGAGCTACGACCAGGCGCTCCTCGTTCGGATCTTCGGGAAGGAGCCGCCCGAGGGGGAGCCGCCGTTCGACCCGCGCGTCGTCCCGCTGACCGTCGGCGACGAGACGCTCGCCTGGGTCGCCCTCGAACGCTCCCCGGCCGACCCGGTCGGCTTCGCCTCGGTCGCGGCGCACGCCGCTTCCCTCATCGCGTGGGTGCGGATGTCGGAGAAGGTCCGCGAGGCGGACTTCGAGCTGAAGTACCGGGTCTGGGAGCTCGAGAGCATCTACGACGTCGGCCTTTCGATCGCGAGGACGCTCGACCTCGAATCGCTCGCCGACGAGATCCTGATGAAGTCGGTCTCGCTCCTGAACGCGCGGAGCGGGACGCTCGTCGTCCGCCCCGGCGGCCCGGCGGACGGAGGGAACGCCGTCTTCGTCCGGAGCTTCGGGACCCCGCTCGTCGAGCCGGGCTCGGTGGAGGAGCCCGACGGGGCCGTCCTCGTCTGCAACCGGCGCGAGGACCGGCCTCCGTCGCTCGCGGGCGCGCCCGCCGAGAAGCTCCTGGCGGTCCCGATCTCCTCGGAGGGGCGTCCGCTCGGGCTCCTCGTCGTCGCCGACAAGGAGAACCGGCAGGGGGGGATCGACGACTTCGGGCCGGCCGACGTGAGGATCCTCTCGCTCTTCGGGAACCAGGCCGCGATCGCGCTCGAGAACGCGCGCCTGCACCGCGAGGCGGTCGAGAAGGAGAAGATGGAGCGCGAGATCGAGATCGCCGCCTCCATCCAGAGGGCGATCCTCCCGACGACGCTTCCGACCGTTTCCGGCATCCTGATCGCCGCCGGGAACCGGCCGACCCGACAGGTCGGAGGCGACTTCTACGACGTCTACCCGCTGCCGGACGGACGCGTCGCCTTCTGCGTGGCGGACGTCGCGGGGAAGGGGATCCCCGCGGCGCTCCTCGTCTCGACGGTTCACGCCTGCATCCACCTCCTCGTCGAGGCGGGCGCGTCCGACCTGACGGCCCTCGTGGCCCGGACGAACCGGCACCTCGCCCGCTTCTCTTCCACCCGGAAATTCGTGACGCTCTTCCTCGCGGTCTACGACCCGTCGGACCGGAGCCTTCGCTACGTGAACGCGGGGCACAACCCCGGCATCCGGATCTCGGCGGCCGGGACGGAGCTCCTTCCGAGCGGCGGCGTCCCGATCGGGATGTTCGAGTCGGCGACGCAGGCCGAGAGCCGGCTCGTCCTGGCCCCGGGCGACCTCGTCGTCCTCTACTCCGACGGGATCACAGAGGCGGTCGACGCGAAGGACGAGGAGTTCGGGATGGAGAGGCTCACGCGCCTCCTCGAGTCGGGGCGGGCGCTGCCGCCGAACGTGCTGAAGGACCGGATCTTCGCCGCGGTCGAGAGCTACACGCGGGGCGTGCCGCAGTACGACGACCAGACGGTCCTCGTCGCCCGCCCGACCTGAATCCCCGCGGCGCGCCGGCCCGGGTCCGCGCACCCGGGAGCATTCCCCGATTCCGGACGGCCGGGGCGGCACGGCGATCGCTAGAATGCCTCCTCGTGAGGACGTCGCGCGCGCCGCGGGCCGCCAGGTGGAGAATCGGGAGCGTGGCAGCTCTCCTCGGCGGGCTCCTCGGCACGGGGTGCCCCGGATCGACCGGAGGCCCCGACCCGACGGCCCGTGCCCGCGCGGGAATGGTCGATCGGCAGATCGTCGCCCGCGGCGTGAAGGACGAGCGCGTCCTCGCGGTCCTCCGAGAGGTCCCGCGGCACCTCTTCGTCCCGCCGGACCAGGCGGCGCAGGCGTACGACGACCACCCGCTCCCGATCGGGAGCGGCCAGACGATCTCCCAGCCGTACGTCGTGGCCTTCATGAGCGAGCAGCTCCGGCTCACCGGAACGGAGAGGGTCCTGGAGATCGGGACCGGTTCCGGCTACCAGACAGCCGTCCTCTCGCGCCTCGCCGCGCGCGTCTTCTCGATCGAGATCCGGCCGGAGCTCGCCGAGCAGGCGGCGGCGCGGCTGAAGGAGTTCGGGGCGGAGAACGTCGAGCTGCGCGCGGGGGACGGCTTCTTCGGCTGGCCCGAGGAGGCCCCCTTCGACGCGATCCTCGTGACGGCGGCGCCCGAACGGGTGCCCGAGCCGCTCCTCGCTCAGCTCGCGCCGGGAGGGCGGATGGTGATCCCGGTCGGCGGCTTCTACCAGGAGCTGAAGGTCCTCGAGCGGACGCCGGAGGGGATCCGGGAGACGAGCGTCCTGCCGGTCCGGTTCGTCCCGTTCGTCGGGGAGGCCGAGCGGCACCGCGAGGGAGGCGACCCTCCTTGAGGACGTCCCTCCCTCCGCTCGCCCGGGCACGATAGTCTCGCCCGAGCATGCGCGCCCCGATCGCAGCCGCCGCGGCGTTGGGTTTCCTCGCCGGCGCGCAGGTGTCGAGCGCCCGTCCGGAAGTCGACCTCGCCCGCCCCTCGGTCGCCTCCTACGGCGAGCGCGACGGCCTCCCGCAGGGGACGATCCATGCGGTCGCCTTCGACAGCCGAGGCTACCTCTGGGTCGGCACGCAGGACGGCGCGGCGCGGTTCGACGGCCGGAGCTGGCACCCGCTCGACATGCCCGACCGGGCGGTGTCGAATTACGTGCGCACCGTCGTCGGCACGCGGGACGGGAGCCTCTGGTTCGGCCGAGAGGAGGGGGGCGCGGTCCGGCGGCGGGACGGCGTGACCGAGGTCTTCGACGGCGCCGCCGGCCTCCCCTTCGGTCGGGTCAACCACCTCCTCGAGGCGGCGGACGGGACCCTCTGGGCGGCGACGCACGGCGGAGGCGTCGCCCGCTTCGACGGTACGAGGTTCGAGCCGTTCGGCACGGGGCTTCCCGACCCGAGGGTCTGGAGTCTCCTGGAACGGCGGAGCCCGTCGGGGAGGACGCGCCTCGTCGCGGCCTGCGAAGGGGGCGTGGCGGAGCTGGGCGAGGAGGGGCGCTTCACGGCGATCGACCTCGGCACGTCGCTCGCCGGGTTCAGCGCGAACGCGCTCCTCGAGACGGACGACGGCGGGGAGCGGTCGCTCTGGGTCGGGACGTTCGGAGCCGGCCTCTTCCGCGTCCGCGCGGGGGGCGTCACACGATTCGGACCCGAGGAGGGCCTCGGAAGCCGCTTCGTCACGAGCCTCGCGGCGACCGGCCCCCCCGGTTCCGAGACGGTCTGGGTCGGGACGCGCGACGCGGGCCTTCACAGGCTGCGGGGACGCACGTTCGAGCCGGTGGCGCTGGGGGCGGACCCGCTCTCGATCTACGCGCTCGCCGGCGGCGGCGTTGGCGCGCCGGAGACGCTCTGGGTCGGGACGCGCCACTCCGGGCTCCTCCGCGTCCAGCCGACGCCGTGGGCGCCGTTCGACGCCGATTCAGGCCTTCCGGGCGACCAGGTCTTCTCGTTCCTCGAGACCCGCGGCGCGGAGGGCCGCCCCGAGGTCTGGATCGGCACGAGCCGCGGCGCCGCTCTCCTCCGCGGCGGGCAGCTGTCCGTGCACGGGCCCGCGTCGGCGCTTCCCGCCGGCGAGGTCCGCTCGTTCGCCGAGGTCCGCGGCCCGGGAGAGGCGTCGGAGATCTGGGCGAGCCTGACCGGCGCGGGGATCTTCCGGCGGGACGGGGCGCGGTGGCGCCCGATCGAGGCCCGGCCCGCGTTCCGCTCCGACGACGCGAGCGTCCTCCTCGCCACTCGGGACGA
Source organism: Thermoanaerobaculia bacterium (assembly GCA_017999215.1). Taxonomy (GTDB): domain Bacteria; phylum Acidobacteriota; class Thermoanaerobaculia; order UBA5066; family UBA5066; genus UBA5066. The sequence continues at coordinate 4,582 of JAGOBQ010000050.1, read as the reverse complement.
GGCGGGGCGCCCCGTCGTCTGGGCCGGGAGCGAAAGGTCCGGGCTCGGCCGTTTCGCGGCGGGCCGCTGGACGACGCTCGGGGAGGGCGACGGGCTGCCGGCGCGCTCCGTTCTCTCGCTCCTCGAGACCCGGAGCGGGTCCGCGAGGACCCTCTGGGCCGGGACGCGCGGCGGCGGCCTCGCGGAGGTTTCGGGAGGCCGGGTCGCGAGAGTCCACGACCGGACGAACGGCCTCCCGAACAACGTCGTCCTCGCCCTCGCCGAGGTGACGCTGCCGGGCGGCCCGCGCGAGCTCTGGGTCGGGACGCGCGGCGGCCTCGCGCGCCGGAGCCTCGACGACCCCGGCGCGGCGTGGTCGCTCCTCACCGGAGAGAGCCGGCCGCCGCTCCCGAGCGACGTCGTCCTCTCGATCGCGGCGGTCCCGGGAGGTCCCGTCTACCTCGGGACGAACCGGGGCGTCGCACGGCTCGACCTCTCCCGCTCCGGCGGCGGGCTCGAGATCGCCGCCTTCGGGACGAACGAGGGGCTGCCGAGCGCCGCCTGCAACCAGGGAAGCCTCGTCGACGGAGAGGGCCGGGTCTGGATCTCGACGGCCGCGGGCGCGGCGCTCTTCGATCCGGCCCGCGCCTCCGTGGCGAAGCCGTCTCCCCACCCGCTCGTCCTCGAGCGGTTCGTCGCGGGGGGCGCCGCGCGCCCGATCGACGGCGCCGTGACCCTCCGGCGGAGCGAGGCCGACGTCGCCTTCGAGTACGCCCTCCTCGCCTACCACGGACAGTCTCTCGTCCGCTACCGGACGCAGCTCCAGGGGCGGGAAGCCGCGCCGACGGAGTGGACGACGGCGCCCCTCCGCGAGTACACGAACCTCCCTGCCGGGGATTACGTGTTCCGGGTCTGGGGGCGCGACGCCGACGGGACGGTTTCGGGTCCGCTGGAGGTTCCGTTCCGGGTGACGCAGGCCTTCTGGCGCCGCCCCGCCGCTCTCGTCCTCTGGTCGCTCCTCGCGGCGGCCGCCGGCCTCGCGATCGTCCACCTGCGGGAGCGGCGCCTTCGCCGGAAGTCGAGCGAGCTGGAGGCGCTCGTCCGCCTCCGGACGCGCGAGCTCGAGACGGCGCGCGACGCGGCGCAGGCGGCGATGGAGAGCAAGGCCCGCTTCCTCGCTCACATGAGCCACGAAGTGAGGACGCCCCTGAGCGCGGTCCTCGGCTACGCGGACCTCCTCGCCGAGGAGCTCCGGGAGCGGGGCGTGGAGGACCTCCTCCCCGACGTCGCGAAGATCGAGCGCGCCGCGCGGCAGCAGCTCTCGCTCGTCAACGAAGCTCTCGACCTCTCGAAGCTCGAGGCCGGCGGCGCCGAGCTTCACCTGACCGAGTTCGACGCGGAGGCGCTCATCCGCGAGGCGGCCGAGACGGCGTGGCCCCTCGTGAAGAAGGGGCGCAACCGCCTGGAGACGCGCGGCGTCGACGGCCTCGGACGGGTCCTCTCCGACGAGGGGAAGCTCCGGCAGGTCCTCCTCAACCTCCTCTCGAACGCCGCGCGCTTCACGGAGGGGGGGACGATCACGGTCGAGGCGGGGATCGAGGGGGGCGTCCTGACGGTTCGCGTGGCCGACACCGGGATCGGGATGACGCCCGAGCAGCGCGAGCGGATCTTCACCCCCTTCGCCCAGGCGAGTCCGGGGCACGCGGCGCGCTTCGGCGGCACCGGTCTCGGCCTCGTCATCTCTCGCGGCTACTGCGAGCTCCTGCACGGCTCGCTCGAGCTCGCGAGCGAGCCGGGGGTCGGCTCCACGTTCACGGTGCGGGTGCCGGCGCGACTCGACCGGCGGGGAACGGGCCGCTGACGATCAGCGGCCGTTCTCGTCCCACTCCTTCAGCTTCCGGTAGAGCGTCGCCACGCCGATTCCGAGCCGCCGGGCGGCCTTCTCCCGGTGGCCGTTCTCCTCGCCGAGGACGAAGAGGACGTGGGCCTTCTCTACCTCGGCGAGCGTCTCGCCCTCGGCGCCGGAGGTCCTCGCGGGACGGCCGATCTCGTCCGGGAGGTCCTCGGCGCCGACCCGCGCGCCGTCGGCGAGGACCGCCGCCCGCTCCACGGCGTTCGCCAGCTCCCGGACGTTCCCCGGCCAGCGGTGGCGCTGGAGGAGGCGCGCGGCCTCCGGCGTGAAGCCGTCCACCTTCGCTCCCGTCCGCGCCGCCGCGTCGACGAGGAGCGCCTTCGCGAGCGGCAGGACGTCCTCGGGACGCTCCCGAAGCGGCGGTATCGGGATCTCGATCACCCGAAGCCTGTAGTAGAGGTCGCGTCGGAAGTGCCCCGTCTCGACGTCCCGGCCGAGCTCGCGGTTCGTCGCCGCGACGACGCGGACGTCGACCTTCCGGCTCCGGTTTTCTCCGACGCGCCTCACCTCGCGCTCCTGGAGCGCGCGGAGGAGCTTGGCCTGCAGGCCCAGGGGCACCTCCCCGATCTCGTCGAGGAAGAGCGTCCCGCCGTTCGCCGCCTCGAAGAGGCCGGGGCGATCGGAGGCGGCGCCGGAGAACGCGCCCCTCGCGTGACCGAAGAGCTCGCTCTCGAGGAGGCTCTCCGGGAGCGCCGCGCCGTTGATCGCGACGAACGGGCCCGCGGCGCGCGGAGAGCGCTCGTGGATGACCCGCGCGAGGACCTCCTTCCCGGAGCCGCTCTCCCCGGTCAGGAGGACGGTCGAGTCGACGCGGGCCACGCGTCCGGCGAGGTCGAACGCGCGCCGCATTCCGGGAGAACGCGCGATGACGCCCGGGTGCTCCTCCTCCACCTTCAGCCGGGCGAGCTCGTGCCGGCGCGCCTTCAGCTTCTGCTCCGTCGTCCGGAGGGCGGCGCGGACCCGCTCGAGCTCTCCCTCGAGACAGCGGTCCGACAGGCCCGAGAACGATTTCCGTGTCGCCTCGTCCCACTCCTCCTCGGGCTCGCCCGCCATCCGGCAGGCCGGGTCTCCCTTTCCGACGCACTCTTCCTCGACGACGCGGATCGACCGGCCGTGGCAGGCGGAGAGGTAGCCGCTCGCGAAGCCGGTCAGCGTCCAGCAGACCGGCTCGTCGGATCGGCCGAAGTGCAGGAGGTGCTGCTCGGCCTCGTACGACTCGTCCCAGAACGCCTGGGAAAAGTGCCTCGGCGGCTCGTCCGGCGCGCGCGGCACGGGACGAAACGTGACGAGCCCCTTCAGCCGGTGGAGCCGCCCCCCGGCATGGATCCACTCCTTAGGGCTTTCCCACTCGAACGCGTTCCGCATCGCCTCGGCTGTCCGCCACCCGTGCGCCCAGCCGAAGCGGTAGAGGACCCCGCGCGCCACGCTCGCCGACAGGGTGTCGATCAGCTCCTTGCGGAGGAGCCCGAGCGCGGCCGTGTCGAGGAGGATCGCCCGCTCTCCGGCAAAGCGGTAGATCCCGCCTTTCGGATCGGCATCGAACAGGGCGTCGAGCGTCAGGTCTTCTGCGCGCATGGGCGGATCTTCTCAAAGCGAGAGGAGGGCGCCTCTCGAATCGACGGGACTTCGCCCGGCGGCGGAGCGCCCCGCGCCGTTCCGCTGCGGCCGGGAGCGGTTCCGGGCCGTCCTTCGCGCTCGCCCGAGGGTGGTCCGGTCCGTGCAATGGCCGTCGCGAGGGACCCCGGCTCCGGGGTCCCGGGGAGGTCCCGATGATCCGAATCCGTAAGAGCGCCGACCGCGGCCGCTTCGACCACGGCTGGCTCGACACCCGCCACACGTTCTCCTTCGCCGACTACTGGGATCCCGAGCACGTCAACTTCCGGTCCCTTCGCGTCCTCAACGAGGATCGCGTCGCTCCCGCCGCCGGCTTCGGGACGCACGGCCACAACGACATGGAGATCGTCTCGTACGTCCTCTCCGGCTCATTCGCCCACAAGGACAGCATGGGCAACGGCTCCACGATCGTCCCGGGCGACGTCCAGTACATGAGCGCCGGGACCGGCGTCCGCCACAGCGAGTTCAACGCTTCCCAGAGCGAGCCGGTTCACTTCCTCCAGGTCTGGATCGTCCCCGACCGGCGCGGCTACGCCCCGCGGTACGGGCAGAAGCGGTTCGAGGAGGAGGAGAAGCGCGGCCGGCTCCGGCTCCTCGCCTCGGAGGCGGGCGAGGCCGGCTCGATCGCGGTGCGGCAGGACGTTCGCCTCTACGCGACGCTCCTCCGCGAAGGGGAGAGCGTCCCGCTCGAGCTCGCGAAGGGTCGGCACCTCTGGGTCCAGGTCGCGCGGGGCGAGGCCGAGGTGAACGGCCAGCGTCTCGAGGCGGGGGACGGCCTCGCCGCCTCGGACGAGACGGCGTTCACGTTCCGCGGCGCGGGGGCGGAAGCCGAGCTCCTCGTCTTCGACCTGGCGTGAGGCGCGGCGGGGAGGCCTTCCGGCCTCCCCGCACTTCGTCACACCTTCTGCCGTCCGTCGGCCGTCGTCAGGACGCCGTAGAGCTCCGGCCGCCGGTCGCGGAAGAAGCCCCAGGAGGCCCGCTCGCGGCGAACCGCCGCGAGGTCGAGCGTCACGGCGCGGACGCCTTCCTCGTCGCGTCCCAGCTCGGCGAGGAACGAACCGTCCGTCCCGGCGACGA
>JAGOBQ010000466.1 GCA_017999215.1 Thermoanaerobaculia bacterium | reverse complement strand
CGGCGTCCGGCTCGCGCCCGCCGCACCGCTCTTCCCCCGCGCCGACGCGAAGGCGTACTTCGCCGAACCTTCCAAGGAGAAGCCCGTGACCGAAGAGACGAAGCCCGTCGTCCCCGCCGAGGCGCCTGTCCCGGCCGCTCCCGCTCCCGCGGCGCCGGCCGCCCCGGCCCCCGCCGCCGAGTCCGCCCGCATCACGATCGACGACTTCTTCAAGGCGGACCTCCGCGTGGCGGAGATCGTGGCCGCCGAGAAGGTCGAGAAGTCGAAGAAGCTGATGAAGATGAAGGTGCGGATCGGCGAGGAGGAGCGGACGATCGTGGCCGGAATCGCGACCGCCTACGCGCCCGAGCAGCTCGTCGGCCGCAAGGTCGTCGTCGTGGCGAACCTCCTCCCCGCGAAGCTGATGGGGATCGAGTCGAACGGGATGGTCCTCGCCGCCTCGCTTCCCGGCACGGGAGAGCCTTCGCTCCTCGCGGTCGACCCGTCCGTCCCCTCCGGGACGAAGGTGAAGTAGTGGCCGGCCGGCCCGCTCCGCCGGTGCCGGAGGACCCCGCCGTCCGCGAGAACCTGGAGAAGATCCTCGCCTCGCCGAGCACGCTCCGGGCGCACGAGGACTTCGCCTGGCTCTCGCGCGACGAGCTGCGAGGGACGCGCCTCGAGCTCGAGCTCGAGCGGGCCGAGGCGATCATCTCGGAGGCGGGTGTCACCGGGACGGTCGTCGTCTTCGGCGGGACGCGGGTCGTCGAGAGGCCCGACGCCGAACGGAGACTCGCGGAAGCCGAGGCGGCGGCCGCCGCCGCGCCCGGCGACGCGGAGGCGCTCCGCGCGGTCGCGAGGGCCCGCCGCGTCCTCGCCAAGGCGCGCTACTACGACGAAGCGCGCGAGTTCGCGCGGATCGCCTCGACGACCTGCCTGACGCACGGCCGACGCGACTTCGTCGTCGTCACGGGCGGCGGGCCCGGGGTGATGGAGGCGGCCAACCGGGGCGCCTTCGACGTCGGCGCCAAGAGCCTCGGCTTCAACATCGTCCTGCCGCACGAGCAGTTCCCGAACCCGTACATCACGCCGGGCCTCTGCATCTACTTCCACTACTTCGCGACCCGGAAGATGCATTTCCTGATCCGGGCGAAGGCGCTCGTCGCCTTCCCCGGAGGCTACGGGACGCTCGACGAGCTCTTCGAGACGCTCACGCTCATCCAGACGCGGAAGATGGCGCCCGTCCCGGTCGTCCTCTTCGGCCGCGAGTTCTGGGAGAAGGCGATCGACCTCGACTTTCTCGTCGAGGAGGGGACGATCGCCCCCGAGGACGCCCGCCTCGTCTCGTACGCGGAGACGGCGGCCGAGGCGTGGGAGGCGATCGCGCGGTTCCACGGGGTCGGCTGAGGGGACGGTCGACGGCGTCTCGGAAGGGTGCCGCCCGAATTGGCGCACGCGCCCTCGTTGCTCAGCCGGTCTCCCTCGCCCATTTGCTGACGGGACGGGAGTCCGAGACGGAGTCCTCACCGGCGGCTTTCTCGCGGGACCGGCGGTTCGAGGGTGCGCATGACGAGACGTCCTCGCCCAGCTTCTCGCGTACGAATCGGACCCACGGGTGGCACGGGTCGGGACAGCGCTGGAGGAGATCGCGGGCCCGAGCGGCCTCTCCGGCCAGCGCAGCCGCGTCGGCCGCGAGCGCCAGGTTCCTCGGATCCGTGCCTGAGCCTCTTCTCTGGATGAGGAGCTGGAAACGGTCGCTTGCGCGCCGGGGGCGGCCCGCCTCGAGATCGCGGACTCCCTGATCCCGCAGCGAGAACGACAGCGGGTCCTCGAGCCCGTCCAGGGGCGCGACGAACGACCGGCCCCAGAACGGCCACGAAAAGCGGGAGACGGCCTGGAGGTAGACCGACGAGGGCGCGGGCGGCGGGCTGGGCCGGAACGGAGGGGTGAGCCGGATGGCGCCGTTCTCGAGGCGAGCTCCAACATCACCGCCTGAAAGTCGCTCGCGAAGAAGCTGGGCGTGGACGAGAGGGGGCCACCATCCGGCTGTGATCGCGAGGAGGTGCGGTCCCGTGGCGAGCCAGGTGCCGTCCGGAGCACTGAAGATCTCTTCTCGCTCTTCGACCGCCCGCGTCCCGGAGAACGGCCCCGGTGGGGTCGTCGCCGCAAGCGCATAGACGGCGGGGAAAGGCTGGAGGACGCCCGGGAGGTTCACGATCACGCCCGCGAGGGCCAACGGAAGGGCCACTCCCGCCCTCGTCGCTCCGAAGGACAAGGAGCTCGCCAGTACGGCGATCGGAACGGCGGGCAGGACGAGGCGTGGGCCCCAGGAGGCGTGCCCGTCCCAGGCCCACCAGGTCGCGGCGGACGCGAAGTACGCCGCGGTCGCGACCATGAGGCCGATCGCGAATGCGGGATCCCGCCTTCGCAGGGCGACCAGGCCCGGGACGGCAAGGACCGCAAGCGGCGCGTAGAAGAGCATTCCCTTGTTCGGGAGCACCGCGAGGCGCAGGAGGCCGTCGAAGAGGGGATGCGAGAAGCCTTCCCCCGGGTAACCCCCGAAGAGGGATCGAAAACGGACGAGGTCCAGCGCGGCCCAAAGAGCGACCGGCGCTGCGGAGCCGAGAAGGAGCCCGCGGGGGACGAATCCGCCGGCCGCGGGACGGATGCGCGGCCCGCGGCCGCGGGTCTGCGTGGCGGAGCGCGCCGTCGAGAGAGCGGCCACGGCGAGAAGCGGCGCGGAAACGACCCAGAGAAGAGACTTCACGAGGGGCAGCGACCCGAGGAGGAGACCGGCCAGGATCGCCCGTCGCGGAGTAGGCCCGGCGCGGAGCGCGGCGAGCGCCGCGAGGGAGGTCGCGACGAGGGCGGCTTGCAGGGGCTCCGAAAAGTCGCTTCCGGCGTAGGCCCAGAGGGGCGTCGTCAGGACCGTCGCGGACCCGGCGAGGAGCTGCGTCCCGGGCGCGGCGCCGAGGTGCGCGGCCGCTCGCGCCACTCCCCACGCGCAGGCGGACAAGGAGAGCAGCGGCAGGAGGACGAAGATGGGCGAAGTCGGGACGGCCGGAGCGACCGCGTGGAGCGCACGAGCCGCCCAGAAGAATGGCGCGTAGAGAAGGCTGAGCCCCATTCCGTAGCGGGAGACGGAGTCTCCCCCTTCGCGGGGGACCGCCGTGGCGAACGCACGCGAGACGCCGATCTCGCCGGCGAACGCGAAGGCCGCGCCGGCTGAGAGCATCTGCTTCCCATCGGGGATCGTTCCGAATGAACGCTCGTCGGTCGTTGCCAGGAGGACGAGAAGAACGAGCAGTGCCGCCGCGACCGGGGGTCGATTTCGAAGTCCGGCGAGAACTCTCCCCATCTCTCCCGAGAGTCTAGCCGGCCGCAGGACGGTCCGGAATTCTCCTTCCGCTATCCTCGAGGTCGTGATCGAGCTCGCCGATTCCCACGGGCACCTGACGATGGTCTTCCCGGGGCCGGACGCCCGCTGGCCGACCCGGGCCGCGACCGACGACGAGGTCGCTGGGCAGATCGCGCGGGCTCAGGACGCCGGGGTGACCCGGATCCTCGTCCCGGCCACGACGCTCGAGGACGCCCCGCGCGCCGTCGAAGTCGCGGAGCGATTCGAGGGCGTCTTCGCGGCCGTCGGCGTCCACCCGCACGAGACGAAGGGGTTCGACGAGGAGCGCGCGATCCCGGCGCTCGAGCGGCTCGCCGCGTCGAAGAAGGTCGTCGCGATCGGGGAGGTCGGCCTCGACTACTTCTACGACTTCGCCCCCAAGGACGACCAGAAGCGCGCGCTCGTCGCCCAGCTCGCGCTCGCCCAGCGGCTCGGCAGGCCGGTCATTCTCCACAACCGCGAGTCGGAGGAGGACCTCCTCGCGATCCTCGAGACGCACGCGAAGGGGAGCCCGGAGAAGCCGCGCGGCGTCTTCCACTCCTTCTGCGCCTCGACGGCGACGGGGGCGAGGGCGATCGCGCT
>JAGOBQ010000465.1 GCA_017999215.1 Thermoanaerobaculia bacterium | reverse complement strand
ACCTGGTAGGCGGAGGTGGCGGCTCCCCAGAGGAAGCCTTCGGGGAACGGGGCGCATTCGCTCATCGGGTCTCCTCGCGCGCGGGGACGCGCGGTCTCGCGGGGCCGGTTCCCGATTATCCGCGCGCGTCGGAGAATCGCCAGATGAGCGAAGTCTCCCTCCTCGGCACGGGACTCCTCGGCGCCCCGATCGCCCGCCGACTCGCGGCGACCGGCCTGCCGGTGACGGTCTGGAACCGGACGGCGGCGAAAGCGGAGGCGCTCCGGGAGGCGGGGATCGCGGTCGCGCCGAGTGAGGCGGCCGCTTTCGCGGCCTCGCCCGCCTCGATCCTGATGCTCGCCGACGCCCCGGCGATCCGGGCCGTCCTCGCCGCGCCGGGCGTGCGCGACGCGCTCGCCGGGAAGGCGGTCGTCCAGATGGGGACGATCGGTCCCGACGAAAGCCGGGCCTTCGCGGTGGAGGTCGCGGCTGCCGGGGGCGAGTGGGTCGAGGCGCCGGTCCTCGGGAGCATCCCGCAGGCGGACTCGGGGACGCTCCAGGTGATGGTCGGCGGGACCGAGGAGCAGCTCGCGCGGCTCGAGCCGCTCTTCTCCCGGCTCGGACGGGACGTCCGCCTCGTGGGCGAGGTCGGGAAGGCGGCGGCGCTGAAGCTCGCGCTGAACCAGCTCATCGGCTCCCTGACGACGGCCTTCGCCACGAGCCTCGCCTTCGTCCGCGCCGCCGGAGTCTCGACGGAGCTCTTCATGGAGGTCCTCCGTCCGAGCGCGCTCTTCGCGCCGACGTTCGACAAGAAGCTCGGGCGGATGCTGGAGGCCGAGTACGCGAACCCGACCTTCCCGCTCCGGCTCCTCGGGAAGGACCTCCGGCTCTTCGAGAGGGCCGCACGGGAGGCGGGCCTCGACCCGGCCGTCGTGGCGGGCGTCCTCCGGACCGTCGAGGCGGCCGAGGCGCGCGGGTACGGTGAGGACGACTACTCCGCGCTGGCCGAGGGGATCGCCGCGCTTCCCGCTTTCTCCCCGCGCGGGTAACCTCGGCGGGCGTGAGCGGCGACGACGACCAGAGCGGAGGAGGCGGGGTGCCGCTGGTCGTCGATCTCGACGGGACTCTTCTCCGGACCGACCTCCTCCACGAGTCGGCGGTCCGCGCGGCCGCCCGAGCTCCCCGCGCCGCGCTCGCGGCCCTTGCGCATCTCCTTCGCGGAGACCGCGCGGCCCTGAAGCGACGGCTCGCGGTGGCCGCGCCGGTCGACGCGGAGGCGCTCCCGTTCCGCGAGGAGGTCGTGGCGTACCTCCGGGAGGAGAAGGCCCGCGGGCGGAGGCTCGTCCTCGCCACCGCGGCGGACGAGCTCCTCGCTCGGCCCGTCGCCCAGAGGGTCGGTCTCTTCGACGAGCTCCTCGCCAGCGACGGGCGGAGGAACCTCGGGGGGGAGACAAAGCGCGCGGAGCTCGTCGCCCGCTTCGGCGAGAAGGGCTTCGACTACGTCGCCGACCGCCGGGCCGACCTGCCGGTCTTTCGGAGCGCCCGGGAGGCGGTGCTCGTCGGCCCCGGCGTCCGGCTACGGGCGGAGGTCGAGGCGGCGGGGACGCCGGTCGCCGCCCTCCTCCCGGACGGCGGGCCGACGGTCGGTACGCTTCTCTCGGCGATCCGCGCCCGGCAGTGGATCAAGAACCTCCTCGTCTTCGTCCCCCTCGTCACGGCGCACGTCTTCGCCCCGGCGGCATTCGGAGCGGCGGCGCTCGCGTTCACCGCGCTCTCGCTCCTCGCCTCCGCCGTCTACCTCCTGAACGACCTCGCCGACCTCGATTCCGATCGGCGGCACCCGTCGAAGCGTTCCCGCCCGATCGCGAGCGGGCGGCTGTCGGTGCGGGGGGCCGTCGCGCTCGTCCCGGTCCTCCTCGCGGGGGCGACCGCCGTGACGCTCGCGCTCCCGCCGGGCGCGCGGCTCCTCCTGCTGTCCTACCTCGGCGCGACGACGCTCTACACGCTCCTCCTGAAGCGGAAGGTCCTCGTCGACGTCTTCACGCTCGCGTTCCTCTACACGCTCCGAGTCCTCCTCGGCGGCGCGGCCACGGGCGTCCTCGTCTCGCCGTGGCTCCTGGCGTTCTCGGTCTTCTTCTTCCTCTCGCTCGCCTTCGTGAAGAGGGCCTCCGAGCTCGTCTCGGTGAGGGATCGCGGGCTCGACTCGGCGGCCGGCCGGGACTGGCGGGCCGTGGACGCGGCCACGGTCCCGGTCCTCGGCGCGACGGGGGGGTACCTCTCGGCGGTCGTCCTCGCGATCTACATCCACAGCGACGTCACGAAGCGCCTCTACGCGCACCCGGGCTGGCTCTGGTTCCTGGTGCCGATCCTCCTCTACTGGGTGAGCCGGCTCTGGGTCCTCGTCGGCCGGGGGGAGATGGACGACGACCCGGTCCTCTTCGCGGCGCGGGACGCCGTCACCTGGGGGCTGGCGGCGGCGACGGCCGCGGCGCTCCTTCTCGCCGCCCTCGGTCCGATCGGCATTCCCGGCCTGATGGAGTAGCGCGGGCGTCGGCGCGGGGCCGGGGATTTCCTTTGACCCCTCGCCGTGGGCGGGAATAGTGTTCCCGGCATCTGCAGGGAAGCCGGGACGCCGCACGACGGCGTCGGAAGGAGACGGTGAATGGTGCGCATCCGAACCGCCCCGAAGGTTCTCTTCTGTCTTGCCCTGCTCCTCGTCGCCCACGGGGCCTTCTCCCAGTCGGCCGCGACGACGGGCGCGATCGAGGGGACCGTCACGGACGAGTCCGGCGGGGTCCTCCCGGGCGCCAGCGTCGTCCTCCGGAACACGGCCACGAACTACGAGACGACGGTCGCGACCGCCGCGAACGGGCGGTTCCGCGGGATCCTCCTCCCGCTGGGCCCCTACCGGGTCACCGTCACGCTCCCGGGCTTCGCGAAGGTCGTCCGCGAGGGGCTGAACGTCTCGGTCGGCCAGTCGGTGAACGTCGCGGTCACGATGAGCCTCGCCGCCAAGGCCGAGGAGGTCCTCGTCACCGCCGAGAACCCGGTCGTCGAGACGACGCGGCCCGAGGGGACGACCCGGATCGACACGCTCGCCGTCCGGTCGCTTCCGAACAACGGCCGGAACTTCATGGACTTCACGAAGCTCACGCCCGGCGTCTCGATCGTCCAGGGCCCCGACGGCGACGAGCTCTCGATCAACGGCCAGAAGGGGATCCAGAACAACGTGTCGGTGGACGGGGCCGACTTCAACAACCCGTTCTTCGGCGAGCAGCGCGGAGGGCAGCGGCCGGCCTTCACGTTCAACCTCGACGCGGTCCAGGAGGTCGTCGTCGTGGCCGACGGGGCGAATGCCGAGTACGGCCGCTCGTCCTCCGGCTTCGTGAACGTCGTGACGAAATCGGGGACGAACGAGCTCGCCGGGACCGTCCACGCGTTCTTCAAGGACGAGGCCCTCGGCTCGGCCCCGAAGCGACCGGACGGCACGTCGGCCGACAAGGTCGACTCGAGCCAGATCCAGGGCGGCTTCACGCTCGGCGGACCGGTCGTTGAGGACCGCGTCTTCTTCTTCGCGGCGGTCGACGCGCAGGGCGGATCGTCGACGAAGCAGACGGAGCCGGGCCGGATCGAGCAGAGGGTCGTCGACTACTTCGCGAGCCTCGGGTACCCGGACGAGAACGGACCGATCGAGCGGAGCAACGACGCCTTCGTGGCGCTGGCGAAGCTCGACTGGTTCCTCGGCAGCCGCCACACCGTGACGGTCCGCGGCACCTACACGAAGTCCGAGCAGGAGAACGGCACGTTCGACGTCGACTCCTGGGGCCGCAGCGCGAACGCGACCGAGGACAACTGGTCCCGCTCCCTGACGGGGACCGCGATCTCGAACTTCGGCTCCGTCCTGAACGAGTTCCGCTTCCAGCTGGCCCGGGAGGACCGGCCGCGCCCCTACGACGGCCCGAACATCACGGGCCAGGACCGGCCG
>JAGOBQ010000049.1 GCA_017999215.1 Thermoanaerobaculia bacterium | reverse complement strand
GGCCAGCTCAGCTTCACGGCGCCCGCCGTTCCCAACTCGGCGCTGAACGAGCAGGCGTCCGGGCCGGGGACGCACGCCTGCTCGTTCAGCGCCGAGTTGGGAACGGCGGGCGCCGTGAAGCTGAGCTGGCCCGCGTTCGCGACGATCGCGTTGTTCACGGTCGTGTTCGCGACGGGGGAACCGTTCTTGATGAGCTGAACGGTCATCGGGTCGATGAAGTTCGTCCCGGTTACGGTGATCGTCGCCGGCGCGCCGCCAATTTCCGTGCCGGCGGGACCGCCGGTCTGGTTCAGCTGCGTCGGGGTGGCGCTCACCGCCGTCATCGCGTCGACGCGGTAGGTGAAGGGCGTCGTGAGCGTGTCGCACGCCGCGGACGAGAGCGCGGGGAAGGAGATCGTGAGTGTCCCCGCGACGTTGGCGCACGAGGGCCCGCCGCCGAGCTGCGGGTCGATCACGGGCATGACGAGCGTGATGAGGGAGGAAGAGACCGACGTGACCTGCGGACGAAGGAGCAGGCCGGCCGACTCGAAGGTCACCTCGACCGGCTCCTCGAAGCTCTGGCCGGCGATCGTCACGACGGTCGACTGGTTCCACGACGCCGACGACGGGACGACGCTGTTGAGCGTCGGGCAGGAGTAGTACCGGAAGGGGACCGGGCTCGTGTACTCCTTGCCCGCGTACGGATCGCGGACGACGACGTCGACCGTCCGGCCCGCCAGCGCGCTGTTCGGCCCGGCCGCGAGCGGCGTCAGGAAGATGATCTGGCTCGCCTTGATCTCGACGACCGAGGCCTCCACGCCTCCGACGAAGACCTGCATCGGGAGCTTGAAGTTGCGGCCGAAGATCGTGACGCGCGTGGAGGCGTCGTTCGGGCCCGCCGAGGGCGAGATCGAGGTGATGACGGGCTCGAGGAAGCCGCCGGGGAAGTACGTATAGGCCTTGACGGCCTGGGCGCACGCCTCTCGGGGTCCGCCCGCGTCGACGATGACGCGGACATCGACCGTCTCGGGCTTGTCCGGGCTGGCGAGGACGCGCCGCGGCGTCGTCACACGGATCTCGGAATCCGAGACGCTGAGCGTGACGCCCTGGTTGCCGCCGAAGTAGACGGCCGTGCGGTCCGTCGTCGTGCTCGTGCCGCCCGCCGTAAAGCCGCCCCCCTGGATGACGACGATGTCGCCGCCGTCCGGGCTGCCCGCGTTCGTCGGGTCCTCGGGAAGGATCGTCGCGATGAAGAGGCCCGGCGCCCCCGTGCAGGTCCCGGCGCCGCCGTCGGCGCGATAGGTGAACGACTGCGGGAGGAGGCCGCTCTGCTGCGAGACGAGGCCGAGGTCCGCGGTGACCGCGACGTCGACCGTCTCGGGAACGGCGGGGTTCGCGAGGACGTGGCGCGGTGTCTGCACGGTGATCTGCGTCGCCGTGACGGAGACGATGGAGGCCGGCGCGCCGCCGAACGTGACGCGCGTCGTGGCGACGGAGCTCGTCGGAGACGGGAGGAAGTTCGTCCCCGTGATGACGACCTGCTGCCCGCCCTCGGGCTTGCCCGAGTTCGGGTTGACCGAGGTGACGGTCAGCCGCTTGTTCGGGTCGACGCAGTAGTACGTGAAGGCCTTCGCGGCGGTCACGTCGCCGAGCGGGACGTCCCCCGAGAAGAAGCGGACGACGACGTCGACCGCCTCGGGGACGAGCGGGTTCGCGAGGGTCCGCGCCGGCGTCAGGACCTCGATCCGGGTCTCGGAGAGGGCCTGGACCGATGCGGGCTTGCCGCCGAAGAGGACCTGGACGTTCGCGGCGTCGGTGCCGAACCGACCGCCGTTGATCGTGACGACGTCGCCTCCGGCGCAGCTCCCGGAGGTGGGGCTGATGCTGGAGATGAAGGGCCCGTTCGCGGGAACCGGCTGATAGTCGATCGACTTTTCGGCCGTGCCGCACTCGAACGCGGCCTTGACCTTCGCGAGCCCCGCGGAGGTCGCGCCGAGGGTGACGTCCGCGAAGCCGTTCTGCGCCACCTTCGAGACGCTCGGAAGCCCCGTCTCGAGGAAGAAGCCGAAGTCGGTCGTGAAGGTGACCGAGGTCCCGTCGGGGACGAGGGCCCCGCCCTTGCGGACCGTCGCCCGGAGGATGATCGCGGTCCCGGCCATCGGCGTGACGCCGGTCGCGTCGAGCGCGATCGTCACCGTGCAGCTGCCGCCGTCGTTCCCCCCGCCGGCCGGGGGTTTGGGCGACGTGGGCGACTCGCCGGAGCACCCGGCGAGGAGCAGGGAGAGGCCCACGGTCGCGGCGAAGAGGGGCTGGAGGGTTCGGCGCATCGCTTTCACCTCGGAGTTTCCACGCACCTTCGACATGCCGTCCTCAGTTCACCCGCGCCACGATCGTCTCCGTCGCGGCGCTGTAGAGGAAGGTGAGGCCGAAGCTGCCGACGCCCCGGACGGGCTGGCCGGAGAGCGTCCGGCCTCGGTAGGTCACGGTCGCCCGGCAGCGGATCTCGCTGTTCCCCGTCTCGCGGTCGATCCCCCCGTTGAACGGGAGCAGCTGGTCGAGCGGGGACTTGAGAAGCGCCGTACGGGTCATGTGCGGGTAATTCGACAGCGTCGAGGTCCCGCCGGCCGGGATCAGGACGTTCCCCGGGAACGTCTCCGTCTCCGGGGCCTTCGTCCCTCCGTCGATCCGCTTCCACTCCACGACGTAGTCGTCGAGGCGCGTGTCGAGGAAGCTCGACGAGCCGCCCGCCGGGTTCTTCAGGTTCGACTTGAGCTCGACCGTGTCGAACTGGAGCGGCAGACCGCTTCCGACGTTCCACGACTCCGGGAGGAGCGTGTAGCTGACGGAGAGGTAGACGGGAGAGGCGTCGTCCCCCTGGGTGTTCGACGAGCAGCCGGCCACCGCGAGAAGTCCGGCCAGGAGGGCGACGGCGAGGGGAAATCGGTTCTTCATCGTTCGGCTCCGTGTCGCGGCCTCAGAGCGCCTTCATCACGCGCGGCGTGATGAAGATCATCAGCTCGTCTGTCGTCTCGTCCATCGTCTTGTTCCGGAAGAGGCCTCCGAGGAGGGGGATCTTCCAGAGGCCCGGGATCATGTTCTGACCGTCGTTCGCCGAGAGCTTGAAGATCCCGGCGATCATTCCGGTGCCGCCGTCGCGGACCATCAGGCGGGTCTGCGCGTCGCGGGTGACGAGCGGGACGTTGTTGCCTCCCGTGATCGCGACGCCGGGCGCCGGCTCGCGGCGCTGGATCTTGATGTCGAGGATGACGGTCCCCTCCGCGGTGACCTGCGGCGTCACGTCGAGCCGGAGCGTGGCGTCGATGTAGAGGACCGTCGTCGTGTTGTTGACGGTCGTCTGGACCGGAATCTGGAAGCCCGACTGGACCGACGCGGCGACGTTCGTCTGCGTCAGGATCTTGGGCGACGAGACGATCTTGACGAGGCCCCGCGCCTCGGCGGCGCTCAGCGCGATGTCGAGCCGGAACGTGTCGAGGACGTTCGCGAGGCTCGCCCGGAGGATCTGGTTCCCGTTGGGGAGCGAGACCGCTCCTTCCACCTCGGCGCTGTTCGGGAAGACCATCCCGGTCGTGTTTCCGTGGGCCTGGTCGGAGACGCCCAGGAAGCCCCAGTCGATTCCGAGGCGCTTGCTGAAGGTGCGCGTCGCCTCGACGATCCGGGCCTCGATCATCACCTGCGGCACGGGGGTGTCGAGGCTCTTGACGAGGTCGAGGACCGTGGGGAGGTACTCCGGGAGCTCCTTGATGATGAGGAGGTTCGACCTCTCGTCGACGAAGATGTCGCCACGCGGCGACATGACCTTCTTCGCCGTCGCCGCGGCGGTTCCGGCGCTCGCGTACGAGAGCTTCTGGATCACGGTCCGGGTCGGCCGGTTGGACTCCTGCGCCTTGAGGAGGCTCTGGCGGGCCGCCTCCTCCGAGGCGAGCTTGCCCGTGGCCGCGATCCGCATGACGTTCCCCTCGAGGACGTAGCCGAGCCCGTTGATCTTCAGGATCAGCTCGAGGGCCTGGTCCCAGGGGATGTCGGTCAGCGAGACGGTGACCGTGCCGCGGACGTCCGGGTCGAGGACGATGTTCAGGTTCGTGAGCTCGCTGAACTTCTGGAGCGTGTCCTTGATGTCGGCGTCCTTGAGGTTCAGCGTCAGGGGCTCGCCGGTGTACTGGCGCTCCATCTGTCCGAGCGCCCGGGACTCGAAGGGGTTCGAGATGTCCTTCAGCTGGCCGCCGCTCTGCTGATCGCTGGCCAGGGTCTCGGCGGCCTCCAGCAACGCGCGGTCGTCCGCCGAGGTCTTCCGGTGGGCGGGACGGGGCGCGACAGGCGCCGGGACGGCGACCTCCGGGGAGGCGACCGTCACCGTCGGAGCGGTTGCCGCCGCGACGCGAATGGGCTCGGGCGTCCGCACGGAGACGGGCTCGGGGGTCGGAAGCGCGGCCGCAACGACCGGTGCCGGATCGGCCGGAGTCCCCGCCGCGGGCGCCTCGAGGCCCGGGGTCGCTTCCGCGACGCGGACCTCGGGGGCCTCGGAGACCGGGACGACGGGCTCGGGAGCCGCGGCGGGCGGGACGATCGGCTCGGAGGCGTCATCGGCCTCGTGCGCCTCGTACGACCCGGCGGCCGGAGGAGCGGCCGAAGCCACCTGGATCGGGGCCGCGGCCTCGCCGCCGAACGAGATCGACACCGTCGACCCGCTCTGACGGAGGACCGGGACGGATTCCTTCTCGAGGTCGAAGACGACACGCGTGACGGCGGTCGGCTCCGTCCGGAACTGCGAGACGCGGACCCGGGCGACTCCGGCGGCGTCCACGTCCTCGTTGCGGAAGCGCGATGCGTTCCGGACCCCCGAGAGGTCGACGACGAAGCGGGGCGGGCTCGGGAGCGTGAAGGCCTCGTAGGACAGCTCGCCGTCGCCCTCGAGCCGGACGGAGAGCGCCCCGCCCCGGGTCTGCGTCGCGACGCGCGCGAGGCGGGTCGCGGCCGGGCCGGACGCCTCGTGGCGGGCGACGACGACCGGCTCCGCGGACGCCGCGGCGGGCGCGGCGGAGGCGACCGGCGCGCCGGCCTCCGGCGAAGCCTCGATCGCCGCGATGGCCTCGGTCGCCGCGGGCGTCTCGGACTGCGCGAGGATCGGCTCCTCGACCCGCGGCATCAGCGCGATCGACATCGCGCGCGACGCCGGGTCCCCGGCGATCTGCGCGTCGAGCGCGCCGCGCCCGGTCAGCTCGAACCGGACCTGCGGCTGGCCGAGCTCCGAGAACGACCGCATCTCGAGAGCGGTCAGGAGCGTGCCGTCGGCGCGCGGAGGCTCGAGGCCGGGCGTGGCGACCGTGCCCGGGAGGTCGACCACGAGGGTCTTCGACCCCTCGCGCGCGTAGACCATCGGCCGGAGGGGGCCGTCCGCCGCCAGCAGGAGCCGCGGCGCGTCCCCGTCGATCAGGAGCGCGGCGCTCGTCAGGACCGAGGGGGCCGCCGACGCGGAGACGACGTTCTCCGTCGTCGGGGCGGGTCCGGCCTGCGAGGAGCAGCCCGCGGCCGCGAGGGCCGCGACGAGGATGCCCGCGAGCCCGGGTGCCGAGAACCTTCCAGTTCGAAACATGGTTCCTCCCCACGAGAGGTTCGAGGTGCCGAGGGGCCGACCGGGTTCGAGGCGGGTCGTCTTGATCGTCATCGAACTTCCTTCGCTCACGGCTTCGCCTGGAGGGCCAGCGCCTTGACGACGTCCCGGAAGGGCTTCGGGCTCGTCGGGTCGTTGACGTTCTGGCGGAACACGATCTCGGTCGGGCCGATCTCCATGACCTCGCCGTCGAAGACCGTGGTTCCCTTCCGGAGCAGGTACGAGCGGTTGTCGCCGCCCCTCATCATCGCGATCCACCCCTGCCGGGTCCGGATCGTCCCCTGGAGCTCCAGCTCCTCGACGAGCATTCCGGCGATCCCGGGGGGCCGCTGGCGGTCCTTGTCGTCCTGGGTCCGCAGCAGGAGGGACCGGAACGGATCGCGGCGGCCGCGGACTTCGTAGGTGTACGCCGGAGCGGTGGTGTCCTGCTCGCCCGGCACGGGTACCGCGATCCCCGTCTCCGTCGCGGGAGTCGCGGGTGCGGCCGGCGGGGGTGCCTGCCCGAACGCGGCGGAGGCGAAGAAGAGGAATGAGAAGGCGGCGAGAGTCGGTCCCGTCCCCGAGCGCTGCGGCTTCATCAGACGCCTCCCACGCGGCCCGCTCCGGCCGGGATCGCGGCGCCCCCCGCGGCACGGGCGCCGCCGGGCGGCGGTGACGCTGCGCCGGGTCCGGACGCCTGATCACCGAGGTAGATGAACGTCTTGAGCGTGAACCTCGCCGCAAGAGTGCGTCCCCGCCTCGCGTCCGGGTACCCCGTCATCGTCAACGACTCGACGTTGATGATCCGGGAGAAGCGGGCCATCTTGTCGAAGAAGAGCGCCAGGTTGTGGTACGTCCCGTCGAGGGCGACGTCGATCGGCCACTCGGCGTAGAAGTCCTTGTTGACGTACTCTTTCGGCCGGAAGTCCTTCAGGAAGAAGTCGCCCTGGCGCGTAAGGGCCTCGATCTTCTTGATCAGCTCCTCGGTGTTTCGCTTCGTCGGCAGGATCTCGAGGAGGCGGTTCAGGTCGAGCTCGATCCGCCGGACCTCCTCGCGCAGCTGCGGGAGCCTCCGTTCGGCGACCCGGCCCCTCTCGATCTTCTCCTGCAGCTGCCCGTACTCGGCTTTCAGGCCGGCGAGCCGCTGCTGCATCTCCTTGAAGTTCGGGTACTGCCAGTTCGCGACGGCCCAGAGGCCGACCGCGAGCGCGAGTCCGATGCCGAGGCCGTAGTACCAGGGCTTGTCTTCGAGCTGCTTCAGTTCGATCGCCACTTCGGCCCCCTCAGTTCCCCGCGGCCGGCGCGGCTGGAGCGGCAGGCGCGGGAGCGGGCTCGCCCCCGGCCGGCGCCGCGGACACGAACTGGGTCCTGTCGAGATCCGCGAAGACGAAGGTCAGCTGGAAGTTGTAGAGGTTCGAGGCTCCGGCGCTCGCGGCCGTGATGAAGGGGACCTTCGGCTCCTGGAACGCCGAGACCCGCTTGAGGTTCTCGAGGTAGTTCGCGACGGCCGGCGGGTTGAGCGCCTTCCCGTCGATCGTGATGCTGTTGCCCGTCACCTGCATTCTCTCGATCCAGAGGAGGTCCGGGAGGGCGTTGGAGACCTCGTCCATCAGGCGGACCGGCCCGCGCTGGTTCGCCTTGAGGGCGTTGATGAGGTCGACCTTCTTCTGGAGCTTCGCCTTCTTGTCCTCGAAGTCGGCGACCTCCTTCAGGACGGCCTCGAGGCGCGTGACCTCCTGCTGGGCGATCCGGTTCTTCTCCTGCTGCTCCTTCAGGCGCGACGCCTCGACCCACCACTGGACGCCGACGACGAGGAGCCCGATGAGGAGGCCCCCGAGGATGAGGAAGAGGTTCAGGCGGCCGGCGCCGCCGAGCGCCGAGACGCCTTTCTTCTTCTTCTGGGGCTTCGCTTCGGAGAGGAGGTTGATCTTGATCATCTGGCCTCCTCCGTCACTCGCCGAGCTTCCGCACGGCGAGCCCGACGCCGATCGCCAGCGAAGGGCCGTTCTCCGAGAGCCAGGCCGGGTCGACGGAACGGTCCTCGGCGACGACGGAGCGGAACGGATTCATGATCTCGACGGGCAGGCCGAACCGGTCCTTGAGGACCTCGTCGAGCTGCCCGACCCGCGAGCCTCCGCCGGAGAGGATGATCGTGTCGACCTTCTCCGAGCCGGACGTCGCGTGGAAGAAATCGATGGTCTTCTGGAGCTCGCCGGCCACGTCCTCGCAGACGCCCGCCAGCACGGGCTGGATGCTCTGCGCGGACTGTCCGCCGACCGGCTCCCCCTTCTTGAGCGCCTCGGCCTGCTCGAAGTTGAGCGAGAAGGCCTTCTGGAGCGCGTCCGTGAACTGGTTTCCGCCGAACGTGATGTCGCGCCAGAAGACCGTCTGGCCGCTCGCGAGGATGTTCACGTTCATGACCGACGCGCCGATGTTCACGAGGGCGATCACGCGCGTCGGGTCGAGGCCGTAATTGACCTCGTAGCAGTTCTGGAGCGCGAAGACGTCGACGTCGACGAGGCCCGGCGTCCGCCCCGCCTGCGTCACCACGTTCTTGTAGTCGTCCACCTTCTCCTTCTTCGCCGCGACGAGGAGGACCCCCATCGTCTCGCCCGGGACCCCGGGGTCGAGGACGACGTAGTCGAGGTAGACGTCGTTGATGTCGAACGGAACGTACTGCTCCGCCTCCCACCGGATCGACTCGGAGAGCTCCTCCTCCGGCATCGTCGGGAGCTGGATCTTCTTGACGATGACGGAGTGGCCCGAGACGGAGACGGCGACGTTCGGGTTCTTGATACCGGTCGACGCGAGAAGCCGGGAGATCGTCTCGACGACGAGCGAGGAATCCATGATGGCGCCGTCCACGATCGCTTCCGGCGAGAGGCTCTCCAGCCCGGCCTTGACGAGCTGGAACTGCCCTTCCTTCCCTGCCCGGAGCTCGACCAGCTTGATGGCGGACGAGCCTATGTCGAGACCGACGAGGTTCTTGGCCTTGCGGAACAACACGGTGCGGTCTCCCTCCCTCTACGTTCCGGAACCGACGCGACACCCTGACACGAGCTGGGTAAAGCCTTTGTGGTGGCTATGTTGCGCGGGTCGTCCGAGACTGTCAAGGACGAGAAAGGCCCGAAATGCCTCTGGACATGGAGGCGGAGGGGCGCTATAAGTCGCAGTTCCGGCGGCGACCCTGGCCCGCTCCGACGAGGACGGTCCCGGGGCGCCGCCGGGTATCGCGTTCAGGAATCAGAGGGAGCTCCCCCATGCCCCAGATGTGCGAAGTCTGCGGAAAGTCCCCGGTGGCCGGTCGCCGGGTCAGCCACGCCAACAACGTCACGAACCGGCAGTTCAAGCCGAACCTCAGGAGGGTGCGCGCGGCAGTCCCCGGCGGCTCGAAGCGAGTCACGGTCTGCACGCGCTGCCTCCGGTCCGACAAGATCACCAAGGTCGTCCGCTGACCCCGCCGCCCGCCGCGGGGAGAGCGCTCCCCGCCGGCGCGGTCCGGCTTCTCAGCGCGATCCGATCCGGGAGACGTTGAATTTCCGTCTCACCCCGGTGACGCCCGGCACGGACCGGATCGCGAGGAAGAGCTTGTCGAGGTGGCGGCGCCCCTGCGTCGTCACGCTTCCCTCGATCAGCGCCGTCCCGCCGGGGCTCGTCCGGGCCTCGATCGACTCGATGTTCGATTCCGCGTCCGAGATGACCTGGGTGATCCGTGCCAGGATCCCCGGCCGGTCCTCGACCTCGACGACGAAGTCCACCGTGAACGACGCGTCCTTCCCCACGTGCCACTCGACCTCGATCTCCCGGCTCGGGTCGAAGAGGAGGTTCCTCACGTTCGGGCAGGCCGCGGCGTGGACCGAGACTCCGCGCCCCCGAGTCACGTAGCCGACGATCTCCTCGCCGGGCACGGGACGGCAGCACTTGGCGAGCGACGCGAGGAGGTCGTTCTCCCCCCGCACGAGGATGCCCGTGCCTCCGATCGGGAGGATCTTCCGGACGACCTTCTTCAGGGCCTCCGTCCGCGACGGCGCCCTGTCGGCCGCGGGCTCTTCCTGCGGGAAGAGCTTCTGGACGACCGCGCGGGGAAGGACCTTGCCGTAGCCGATCTCCGCGAGGAGGTCGTCGACGCGCGGGACTCCGAAGTCCGCCAGGATCCCGTCGAACGCCTTCGCGTCGACGAGCTTCCCGAGAGACCTCTTCACCTTCTTCAGCTCCTTCTCGAGGTATCGGCGCCCGATCTCGATCGACTTCTGCTTCTCCTTCGTCTGCAGGAAGGCGCGGAGCTTGTTGCGCGCCCGCGACGTGACGACGAACGCGAGCCAGTCGCGCGACGGGGAGCCCGACGGCGCCGTGAGGATCTCGACGATGTCGCCGTTGACGAGCGGCGTCCGGAGCGGGACGAGCCGGCCGTTCACGCGCGCGCCGACGCAGCGGTGCCCGACGTCGGTGTGGATCCGGTAGGCGAAGTCGACCGGCGTCGCGCCCCGCGGGAAGGAGTAGACGGCCCCCTTCGGCGTGAACGTGTAGACCTCGTCCGCATAGAGGTCCATCTTCAGCGAGGAGAGGAACTCCCTCGGGTTCGCGATGTCGCGCGTCGTCTCGAGGATCTGGCGGATCGCCGCGATCCCCTCCTCGTCCACGCGGCGGCTCCCGCGTCCCTCCTTGTACTTCCAGTGCGCCGCGATCCCCTGCTCGGCGACGAGGTCCATCTCGCGCGTCCGGATCTGGATCTCGAACGGCGGCTCGCCCTCCGGGATCACCGTGGTGTGGAGCGACTGGTAGAAGTTCTGCTTCGGCATCGCGATGTAGTCCTTGATCCGGCCCGGCACGGGGCGCCAGGCCTGGTGGACGATGCCGAGGGCGCTGTAGCAGTCGCGGACCGAGTCGACGAGGACGCGGAACGCGAGGACGTCGTAGAGCTGGTCGAGAGGGATCGACTGCCGGATCAGCTTCTGGCGGATCGACCAGAGGCGCTTCACCCGCCCCGTCACCTCCGCCGGGATTCCCGCCTCGGACAGACGGGACGCGATGTCGCCGCGGAGCTTCTCGATCGCCGCGCCCGACGCCTTCATCCGCTCGTCCACCGCCGCCGAGAGCGCGCCGAACTCGTCCGGGTGGAGGTAGCGGAACGAGAGGTCCTCGAGCTCGCCCTTGATGCGGCCCATCCCGAGACGGTTCGCGAGCGGCGCGTAGATCTCCATCGTCTCCGCCGCGATCACGCGCCGCTTCTCCTCCCGGAGGTGGTGGAGCGTCCGCATGTTGTGGAGCCGGTCGGCGAGCTTGACGAGGATGACGCGGAGGTCCCCCGTCATCGCGAGGAGCATCTTCCGGAACGTCTCCGCCTGCTGCGCCTCCTTCGACGTGTAGGCGTAGCGCCCGATCTTCGTGACGCCGTCGACGACCTCCGCGACCTCGCTCCCGAAGAGCGCGGCAAGCTCCTCTTTCGTCGTCTTCGTGTCCTCGAGGACGTCGTGGAGGAGGCCGGTCGCCACGGAGACCTCGTCGAGCTTCAGCTCGGCCAGGAGCATCGCGACGCCGATCGGGTGGACGAGGTACGGCTCTCCCGAGGAGCGGAGCTGGTGCCGGTGCGCCTGGGCCGAGAAGATGTACGCCCTCCGGAGGAGGTCCTCGTCGGCCCCCGGAAGGTAGCTCTCGACCGCGTCGAGGATGTCCTCGAACCTGAACACGGCGCGATTATGGCGTTCCCGGCCCCGCGCTGCGCGCCGGGCGAGGTTCGGGTAACCTCCGCCGGATGTCCGCACCGGCCCCCGAGCCCGAGACCGCCCCGCCCGCCGAGCCCCCCGGCGCCGCCGTCGCGCCCCACCCCGTCCTCCGGGCCCTCGCCGCGCCGCGCCGTTGGATCCGTGGGCTCTACGACTGGACGATGCGCTGGGCCGACAAGCCCCACGCGCTGGCGGCCCTCTTCCTGATCGCCGTCGTCGAGTCGTCGGTCTTCCCGATCCCGCCCGACGTCCTCCTCATCGCGATCGTCGCCTCCTCCCCACGCCTCTGGCTCCGCTCCGCGGCGCTCTGCACCGCCGGCTCCGTCATCGGTGCCGCTGGCGGGTACCTCATCGGGGCCGCGTTCATGGCCACGCTCGGCCAGTCGATCGTCGAGTTCTACAACGCCCAGCACCACTGGGCGAAGGTCGTCGAGCTCTACAACGGCGAATGGGGAATCTGGTTCCTCGCGGCCGCCGCGTTCACGCCGATCCCCTACAAGGTCGCCACGATCGCCGCGGGCGCCACGGGGATGGCGTTCGTGCCGTTCCTCCTCGTCAGCCTCGTCGGACGGGCGGCCCGTTTCTTCCTCGTGGCCGCTCTGCTCCGGGTCTTCGGCCTCGCGATCCGGCGGACGCTCGAAAAGAACTTCGACCTCGCGGCGCTCGCGTTCCTCGTCCTCCTCGTCGGGGGCTTCCTCGTCCTGAAGTACTTCTGATCCGGCCCGGCCGGACGCGGGTGCGCTGCGCGGCTCCGTGCCGGGGCGGGCCCTACCCTTCGCGTTCTCCCGGCGGCGGGAGGACGAGCGAGAGGACGATCGACGCGGCGAGCAGGGCGCCGATGATCCCGAGCGAGAGGCCGATCGGGAAGTGTCCGCCGAAGGCGTCGTTCAGCCAGGCCATCTTCAGCCCGACGAAGACGAGGACGAGGCCGAGGCCGTACTTCAGCAGGTGGAACTTCCCGACCGCGCCCGCGAGGAGGAAGAAGAGCGCGCGGAGCCCGAGGATCGCGCAGATGTTCGACGTGAAGACGAGGAGCGGCTCGCGCGTGATCGCGAAGATCGCCGGGACCGAGTCGATCGCGAAGACGACGTCGGACATCTCGATGAAGACGAGGGCGAGGAGGAGCGGCGTCCCCATGAGCCGCCCCCCCTCGCGCGCGAAGAGGTGCGGCCCGTGGAGCTCGTGCGTGAGCGGCATCCAGCGCTTGAGCGCCTTCAGGACGGCGTTCTCGGCCGGGTCGACCGGCTTGTCGGGGCCGAAGATGATCTTGATCCCCGTGATCACGAGGAACGCCCCGAAGACGTACATGACCCAGTGGAACTGGAGGAGGAGCGCGCCGAGCGCGATGAAGACCGCCCGGAAGACGAGGGCCCCGAGGATCCCCCAGTAGAGGACCCGGTGCTGGTAGGCGGCCGGGACGCCGAAGAACTGGAAGAGGACGACGAAGACGAAGATGTTGTCGACCGAGAGCGCCTTCTCGATGACGTATCCCGTCAGGAACTCGAGGAAGACCTGCCGGGCCGCCGCGTCCGGGACGAAGCCCGGAATCGCGAGGAGGCGCGGGTCCGACGCGAAGCGGGAGGCCGCCCAGAAGTAGAGGACCGTGCCGACGCCCATCGCCACGACGACCCAGACGGCGCTCCAGGCGGCGGCCTCGCGGAACCCGACGACGTGCGCCTTCCGGTGGAAGACGCCGAGGTCGAGGGCGAGCATCCCGATGACGAAGACGACGAAGAGGCCGTAGACCCACCAGGTCTCGGCGAAGGGAAAGAGGGAGACGCTCGACATCGGGGTCCTCTCGGGCGGTCGGGGGGGCCGGGCGCCGGGGCGCCCTCACCGTGGCCGCGCCGCCCGGCGCGACCACGGTGGGAGGGACGGGCGCTTCAGCGGCCCTTCGGGGCCGCCTTGCCCGCCTTGCCCGGGTCCGGCACGGAGGCCGGGTGCGCGGCGGCGCGCTTCGCCTTCCACGTCTCCCAGTTCACGACCCAGGGGGCCGCGATGAAGATCGTGGAGTAGGCGCCGATGAACGCGCCGACGAAGAGGACGAACGAGAAGCCGCGGATCACCTCGCCGCCGAAGAAGAAGAGGGCGGCGACGGTGAGGAACGTCAGGAACTGGGTCAGGAACGTCCGCGAGAGGGTCTCGTTGATCGAGCGGTTCACGAGGAGCGCGAACGGCTCCTTCTTCGGCTTCTCGAGGTTCTCGCGGATCCGGTCGTAGATGACGACCGTGTCGTTCGCGGAGTAGCCGATGAGGGTGAGGAAGGCCGCGACGACCGTCAGCGAGATCTCGACGCCGAAGATGGCGCAGAGGCCGAGCGCGATGAAGGCGTCGTGGATCAGCGCGATCACGACGCCGGTGCCGTAGGAGACCGAGCGGAAGCGGAACCAGACGTAGACGAGGATCGCCGCCCACGAGAGGACGACGGCCCAGGTCCCCTTCCGGCGGAGGTCCTTCCCGACGGCCGGGCCGACCGACTCGGCGCTGATGAGCGTCACGGGGCCGGCGACCGTCTTCTCCTTCAGCCAGGAGGCGACGGCGTGCGAGAGGCCGGGCGTCGCCGCGGCCGCGTCGAGGCTCGCGAAGAGCCCCGTCTCGGAGCGCTGCGCGATGATCGAC
>JAGOBQ010000464.1 GCA_017999215.1 Thermoanaerobaculia bacterium | reverse complement strand
CGGGCTCGCCTGGGTGGCGCACAGGAAGAAGTGGCCCGTCCTCACCGTCTTCTGCGCGCTCCTCACCGCCGTCTACCAGTGGGGCTGGGTCGCGAAGTTCCTGACCGAGGGGAAGCTCGGCATCGCGGCGGGCGTCTTCCTCGTCTTCCCGCTCGTCCTCTACGCGGGCCTCGCGCTCGGGAGGCCCGAGGAGAAGGGGGCGGAAGGGAAGGCGCCCCTCTTCGAGGGGGCCGCTCGACTTGCGGGCCTCCTCCCGCTTCTCTTCGCCCTCTTCCTGGCGACGGTCCCGGCCTACGGCGCGAGGCACGGGCTCCTCTTCGGGTTCCTCTTCCTCCTCGTCGCGGGGCTCTTCGTCGTCGCGGTCTGGCGCGGCCCCTCGTGGCTCCACCTCTGGGGCGGTCTCGCATCGCTCCTCGTCTTCGTCGTCTGGGCGTTCCGGAGCTACGCGCCGGGAGCCTGGCCGGCGATCCTCGCGTTCCTCGGGCTCTTCGTCGTCTTCTACCTCGCGGCCCCGTTCGTCGCGGAGAAGGCCGGGAGGCCGCTCGACGCGGTCGGGCTCCGGGCGTCCTACGCCGCCCCGCTCCTCCTCGCGCTCGCGCCGGTCCTCGTCGCCGAGGAGCCCCGAGCCGCGGCGCCGGGCCTCCTCTTCGGAGTCGTCTTCGTCCTCCTCGCGCTCTGCGCCGCGTACGCGATCCGCCGCGAGGAGGGGGGCGTCTTCTTCGCCGGGGCGTTCTTCGCGCTCCTCGCCCAGCCGGTCTGGTCGGCGAAGCACCTGACGCCGGAGCGGCTCCTTCCGGGGCTCGCCCTCTACGGCGTCTTCTCGCTCTTTTACCTCGGCGTCCCGCTCCTGGCGCGCCGCCTCCGCAGGGAGCTGAAGCCCGGGGGGCTGTCGGTCGTTCTCCTCTACGCGGCTCTCGCGCTCCTCCTCTTCCTGGCGGCCGGGCCCGTGGCGGCCTCGGCGCTCTGGGGGCTCGCGCTCCTCCTCGCCGTCCTGAACGTCGGCCTCTTCGCGGAGGGGGCCGCCGGCCGCTACCCGGTCGCGACGATCCTCGGCGTCCTCCTCTCGTGGGGCGTCCTGGCCGTCTGGTGGAGGTCGGTCCCCGTCGGGACGCTCCTCGTCCCGGCGCTCCTCGTCGTCCTCGGCTTCGCCCTCGTCGTCCTCGGGGGGAGCGCGTGGGCCCGCTCGAAGACCGGGGCCGGAGCGACGGCCGGGCCGGACGGCATCCACCTCGGCCTCGTCGGGCACCTCTTCCTCCTCTTCGTCGCCACGCAGCCGCCCCTCGCGTGGCCGCCGGCGCCGCTCCTCGGGGTCCTCCTCGTCCTCGACCTCGCGCTCGCGGCGGCGGCGTTCGCGACCGGCGTCGGCGCTCTCCTCGCGGCGGCGCTCGTCCTGTCGCAGGTCGTCCTCCTCGTCTTCGTCGCCGCGGTCCCGCAAGCCCCGGTCGTCGGCCTCGTCTCCGCGCTCGCCGTCGCCGGGCTCGGCCTCCTCGCGCGGGCGCTCGCGCCGCGGTCTCCGAAGGGGGGCGAACGGCTCCGGCTCGCCGTCGCGCAGGGCGCGGCCGCGGCGCTCCTCGTCGGGCAGGTCGTCGCGCTCTTCGCCGCCGGGGCCCGGGGACGGCCCGGCCTGCCGCTCCTCGTGTCCGCCGTACTCCTTCTCGCGGGAGCGCTCCTCGCGGTCGCCGCGCGCGAAGGGTGGCACGGCCTCTCGGTCCTCTCGGCGGTCCTCGGGTTCTTCACGGTCCACCTCTGGGCGGCGGCGCAGCCCGGCGCCGACGTGGCCGTTCCGCGGCTCCTCTTCGCCGGCCTTCTCTGGCTCCTCTTCCTCGTCCACGCGCCGCTCGCGGCGCGCGGCGCGCCCTCCGCCCGGGCGCCCTGGGTGACGGCGGTCCTCGCGAGCGGCGCGTTCTTCCTCCTCGCGCGGAGGAGCTTCTCCGAGGCGGGCTGGGACGGGTTCGTCGGGGCGCTCCCGGTCGCGATCGCCGCCGCGCTCGCGCTCCTCGTCCTCTCGCTCCTCCGGACGGAGGCTCCCGCGGCGCGGGATCTCGGCCGGCTCGCCCTCGTCGCCGGCGCCGCGCTCGCCTTCGTGACGGTCGCCGTCCCGCTCCAGCTCGACAAGGAGTGGATCACGATCGGCTGGGCGCTCGAGGCGGCGGCGCTCGCGTGGCTCTACACGCGCGTGCCGCACCGCGGGCTCCTCCTCGCTTCGGGCGGCCTCGCGGCAGTCGTCTTCGTCCGCCTCGTCCTGAACGAGGCGGTCCTCTCGTACCACGCGCGGAGCGCGACGCCGATCTGGAACTGGTACCTCTACACCTACCTCGCGGCGGCCGTGGCGCTCTTCCTCGCGGCGCGCTTCCTCCGGGGGACGGCCGACGACCTCCTGGACGGCCGGCTCCGCGTCTCGACGGCCGACGTCGTCTTCGGGACCGTCCTGCTGTTCGCCCTCGTCAACATCGAGATCGCGGACTGGTTCGCGGAAGGTCCGACGCTCACGTTCCACCTGACGCGGGGGACGTCTCTCGCGCAGGACCTCGCGTACACGCTCGCCTGGGCGGTCTTCGGCGTCGGCCTCCTCGCCGCGGGAATCGTCGGGAAGAGCCGGGCGGCGCGCGCCGCGGCGCTCGGCCTCCTCGTCGTGACGGTCCTCAAGGCGTTCCTCCACGACCTCGGTCGTCTCGGAGGGCTCTACCGCGTCGCCTCGTTCGTCGGGCTGGCGATCTCGCTCTCCCTCGTGGCGATCGCGATCCAGCGGTTCGTCCTCCGCCCCCGGGAGAAGGAATGAAGCCGATCCGCCTCCTCCTCGCCTCCGGCCTCCTCGCCGCCGCCCTCCCGGGCGCGGCGGAGGAGGGGGTCCGCCCCGTCCCGTCCTTCCGGCACGGGCGGGCCGTCGTTCCCGGCGCGCCCGGCTCGAACCGCCTCGACGTGGACGTTTCGCTCCTCGCCGGTTCCGAGGCGCGCACGACCACCGGGTTCCTTTCCGACTTTCGTCTCCACGACGTGGCCGGGCGGGAAGTGCCGCACCTCCTCGTCTTCCCCCGCCGCGCCGAGCCGGAGTGGCTCTCCGCCACGCTCCTGCCGATCGCCGCGACGAAAACGGCGAGCGGGTTCGAGGCCGACCTCGGGGCGCTCCGGCGCGTCGACCGCCTCCGCGTGAGCGGGATCCCGGCGCCGTTCCTGAAGCGCCTCCGCCTCGAGGGGAGCGGCGACCGCGCGCGCTGGGCGCTCCTCGCGGAGGAGGGGACGCTCTTCGACCTTCCCGAAGAGGGGCTCTCGCGGACGGTCGTCGCGTTCGCCGCGGGGGAGCACCGCTACTTCCGGCTCGTCTGGAACGACGCGAAGAGCGGCCGGGTCCCGCTTCCGTCGCGCGTCGAGGCCCGCGCGGCCGGGGCGGGCGGCGCGCCGGAGGCGCTGCGCGCGGAGCTTCCGTTCGAGCGACGGGAGAGCGAGCCGGGGCGGAGCCGGTATCGCCTGCGGCTTCCGGCCGCGGGGCTGCCGATCTCGGCCCTCGAGGTCGGGGTCCGCTCCGGGAACGTCCTTCGCGAGGCGCGCGTCCTCGAATCGCGCCTTTCGGCCGGGCGGCTCGTGCCGTACGAGCTCGGCACGGCGACGCTCCGGAGGGCCGAACGCGAGGACGCGGCGGCGGCCGAGATGAGGATCTCCGTCGCCGCGCCGACGGAGGCCGAGCTGGAGCTCGTCGTCGAGGACGCGGGGAACCCGCCCCTCGAGCTCTCGTCTGTGACGGCCCTCTTCGAAGGGCTCCCTTTCGTCTACTTCGAGAGCTCGGACGGCGCGCCCCTCGCGGCCCGGTACGGGGCGCCGGGGCTCGATCGGCCGCGGTACGACCTCGAGGCCGCGCGTCCCGCCGTCACGAGGCGCGGAGCCCCTCCGCCGGCGAACGCGTCGTGGGGAGAGGAACGTCCCCGGCCGGATCCCGCCGCCGAGGCGGCCGGGCCGCCGTCCGTCCCGGCGGGCGCGGCGCTCGATCGCACGTC
>JAGOBQ010000463.1 GCA_017999215.1 Thermoanaerobaculia bacterium | reverse complement strand
ATGAAGGACACGGCGCGGGTCCTCGGGCGGATGTACGACGCCACCGAGTACCGCGGCTACGGCCAGGCGATCGTCGAGGAGCTCGCGAAGTGGGCCGGCGTCCCCGTCTACAACGGCCTGACCGACGAGTTCCATCCGACGCAGATCCTGGCCGACCTCCTCACGATGCGCGAGCACAGCGACAAGCCGCTCGGGCAGATCTCCTACGCCTACCTCGGCGATGCCCGGAACAACATGGGGAACACGCTCATGCTCGGCGGCGCGCTGATGGGGATGGACGTCCGCCTCGGCGCTCCGAAGCACCTCTGGCCGGTCGAGGAGCTCGTCGCGAAGGCGAACGAGCTGGCGGCGGCCTCCGGCGGCAAGGTCACGCTCACCGAGGACCCGAGGGCGGCCGTCCAGGGCGTCGACTTCGTCCACACCGACGTCTGGGTCTCGATGGGCGAGCCCGACTCGGTCTGGGCCGACCGGATCAAGCTCCTCCTTCCTTACCAGGTGAACGCCGCGCTCATGGCCGCCACCGGGAACCCGAAGGCGAAGTTCCTCCACTGCCTCCCGTCGTTCCACAACCGCGACACGAAGATCGGCGAGGAGATCTTCAAGAAGTTCGGGATCGACGCGATGGAAGCGACCGACGACGTCTTCGAGTCGCCGGCGTCCGTCGTCTTCGACCAGGCCGAGAACCGGCTCCACACGATCAAGGCCGTCCTCGTGGCGACCCTGGCAGGGTAGGGAGCCGGAATGCGCGTCGTCGTCGCCCTCGGAGGGAACGCCCTCCTGAAGCGCGGGGAACCGATGACGGCGGAGAACCAGCGGGCCAACGTGAAGAGGGCCTGCGAGGCGCTCGCGCCGGTCGCGAACGACAACGAGATCGTCATCTCCCACGGGAACGGCCCGCAGGTGGGGCTCCTGGCCCTGCAGCAGTCGGCCTACGCCCACGTCGAGCCGTACCCGCTCGACGTCCTCGGCGCCCAGACGGAAGGAATGATCGGCTACGTCATCGAGCAGGAGATGGGGAACCTCCTCCCGTTCGAGCGCCCCTTCGCGACGATCCTCTCGATGACCGAGGTCGATCCCGCCGACCCGGCGTTCCGGAACCCCACGAAGCCGATCGGCCCGGTCTACACGAAGGAAGACGCGGACCGGATGGCGGCCGAGAAGGGGTGGACCTTCAAGCCGGACGGCAACGGCTGGCGGAGGGTCGTCCCGTCGCCTCACCCGAAGCGGATCTTCGAGATCCGGCCGGTGAAGTGGCTCCTCGAGAAGGGGACGGTCGTGATCTTCGCCGGCGGCGGAGGCATCCCGACCATGTACGGCCCCGATCGAAAGCTGAAGGGGATCGAGGCCGTCATCGACAAGGACCTCGCCTCCTCGCTCCTGGCGCGCGAGGTCGGCGCGGACGCGTTCGTCATGGCGACGGACGCCGACGCCGTCTACGTCGGCTGGGGGACTCCCGAGGCGCGGGCGCTGAAGACGGTCTCCATCGGCGACTTGAAGAAGTACTCCTTCCCGGCCGGGTCGATGGGGCCGAAGGTCCAGGCCGCGTGCGAGTTCGCCGAGGCGACCGGAAAGGCGGCCTGCATCGGAGCGCTCGAGGACACGGCCCGGATGCTCCGGGGAGAGGCCGGGACGACGGTCGTCCGGGACGACGTCGAGCCGGAGTACTGGCCGCGGAAGGGCTGAGGCCGGTGCCGGCCTGCGGCGGCGCGGGGTCCCGCCTCCCGTGAGGGTCGGCGGGGCCCTCCTCCTTCTTGGATTGCCGCTCTGGCTCGGCTGCACGTCCGCGCCGCGCGCGACGATCCTCTACGTCACGGACGCGCACGAGATCGCGCCGGTCGTCGACCGGCACGGCGAGAGGGGCGGGGTCGCACGCCTGAAGACGGTCGTCGACCGCCTCGAGGCCGGGCGGCCGGACGCCCTGCTCGTCTTCGGAGGCGACCTCGCCGGAGGCACTCTCTTCGGCGGCGTCTTCCGCGGAGAGCCGATGGTCGAGGCCCTCGGGCGGGTCGGAGTCGGCCTCGCGACGTTCGGGCAGCACGACTTCGACTTCGGCGCGGCGCACGCCGAGCGCCTCGCGAGGCGCTCGCGGTTCCCCTGGATTACGTCGAACCTCGTCGACGGGGAGGGGCGCCCGTTCGCGGCGGTCGCGACGAGCCGGCTCGTCCGGATCGGAAGTCTCGCCGTCGGGTTCCTCGGCGTCACGGACGACCTCGGCACGACGACGCCCGAGAGGGCGGTCCGGCAGGCCGACCTCGTCCGGGCGGCGGCGCGCGAGGCGGCGGCGCTGCACCGGGAGGGGGCCGATGCGATCGTCGTCCTCACGCAGGCCGGCTTCGAGGTGAACCGACGGATCCTCGCGGAGGTCCCGGAGGTCGACGCCGTCCTGACCGAGGAGGAATCCGAGACGACCTCGGTCGTTCGCTGGATCGGCGGCCGCCCGATCGCCGCGCCGAGCGGCAACCTCGGCTCGGTCGTCGCGCTGACGCTCGAGAGGAGGGGTGGCCGGGTCTCCTCGAGCGTCGCGGTGCACCCGGTCGACGCTTCCGTCGTCCCCGACCCGGAGCTTTCGAAGCAGGAGGCGGAGCTGACGGCGCGGCTGAAGAAGGAGCTCGCGGCTCCGGCCGGGGCCCTCTCGGCCCCTCTCGAAGAGGCCGGGAGCGCCGAGCGGGAGACGCCGCTCGGAAACCTCGTGACCGACGCGTTCCGTGGGGGGACGGGCGCGGACGTCGCCCTCGTCCCCGGCTCGAGCCTTCGCGCGCCGCTCCCGGATGGTCCCCTCTCGATGCGGCACGTCGTGGCCGTCCTGCCGTTCGGGAACCGCATCGCGACGCTGGAGCTCGCGGGGACGGAGCTCCGGGCGGTGCTCGAGAGGAGCCTCGCGGCGGTCGGACGCAGGACGGGCAGCCTCCTGCAGCTCTCCGGAATGACGCTCCAAGCCGACCTCGGCGCGCCGGCGGGGCGCCGCCTCCTCGCGGTCCGGGTCGCCGACACGCCGCTCCGGGCGGATGCGACGTACCGCGTCGCCGTCTCGAGCTTCCTCGCCGCCGGCGGGGACGGCCACGCCGAGCTCGCCGCCGGACGGCGGCTCGAGGGGGTCGAGCCGCTCGACGCCGACCTCCTCGCGGAACACCTCCGGCGGCTTTCCCGAGGCGGTCCGGCGGAGCCGCCGACTCTCGGGCGCATGGTGCTCCCTTCGCGCGAGCGGTGACGGGCGGGCCCCAGGCCGGGGGGCGGAACGGCGAAGGCCCGGGTCGCCCCGGGCCTTCGGTCGATCGTGGGCGCCTCGCGGCGATCAGTAGCGGTAGTGGTCCGGCTTGTACGGCCCCTCGGCGGGAACGCCGAGGTAGCCGGCCTGCTTCGGCGTGAGCGTGGTCAGCTTCACGCCGAGGTGGGCGAGGTGGAGGCGGGCGACCTCCTCGTCGAGCTTCTTCGGGAGGACGTAGACCTTCTTCCCGTACTCGCCCTGGTTCTTCGCGAGAGCGATCTGCGCCATGACCTGGTTCGTGAACGAGGACGACATGACGAAGCTCGGGTGGCCCGTCGCGCAGCCGAGGTTCATGAGGCGCCCCTCGGCCAGGATCATCACCGAGTGCCCGTCGGCGAACCGGAACTCGTCGTACTGCGGCTTGATGTTGATCCGCGTGACGCCGGGGACCTTCTTCAGGCCGGCCATTTCGATCTCGTTGTCGAAGTGGCCGATGTTCCCGACGATCGCCTTGTCCTTCATCTTCGCCATGTGCTCGGCGGTGACGACGTCGAGGTTCCCGGTCGCGGTGATGAAGATGTCGGCCGTCCCGACGACGTCCTCGAGCGTCTTCACCTCGTAGCCCTGCATCGCGGCCTGCAGGGCGCAGATCGGGTCGATCTCGGTGACGATGACGCGGCAGCCCTGCCCGCGGAGCGCCTCGGCGCACCCCTTGCCGACCTCGCCGAAGCCGAGGACGACGGCGACCTTCCCGCCGAGCATGACGTCCGTCGCGCGGTTCAGGCCGTCGACGACGGA
>JAGOBQ010000462.1 GCA_017999215.1 Thermoanaerobaculia bacterium | reverse complement strand
CTCCTGATCCCCGCAGACTGTAGATGGTAGACCTGACCCCTTCTTCGGAGGGGGTCTGGTCTACACTCTACAGTCTGCGTCGAGGGCGACCATCTCGCGGACGAGCGATTCGCGCTCGGCGCGGAGGCGCGCAAGGGCCGGGCGGCGCACGAGGGCGAGGCCGAGGGCGCGCAGCGCGGCGACCGTCGCCTCCCACCGCTCGAGGAGGAGGAGCGCGAGGTAGCCGAGGACGGGAAGCCCGAGGCCGGTGAGGAAGCCGAGGGGGAGGCCCCAGGCGAGGCTCGCGGCCGCCCCGAGGGCGATCCAGGTGAGGGGGAAGAAGAGGAACGCGCCGAGGACCTTGATCGTCGCCACGATGTCGGTGTTCCCGTGCGACAGGCGCTTCGCGAGCGGGCCGACGAGGTTGTAGGCCGGGGCGTGGGCGAGGAGGCCGAGGAGGGCGGGCGGGGCGAGGAAGAGGGCGACGAGGAGCGCCGCCAGGGTGGAAGCGGCGAGCTCGGCGCGCGAGGCGCCGGAATCGAGCGCGCTCGGAGCGAGGCGCGCGGACGAGAGGACGGCGCGGAACCGGTCGAGGCGGGCGACGAGGGACGCGAGCCTCTCCGGCGCACGGTCGCGGAGGAGCGCGGCCCGCTCGAGGAGGAGGCGACGGACGGAGACGCGCGCCTCGAGGCTCCCGTCGCCGGGGGGCAGGAGCGACTCGGCGAACGCGGCGAGGTCGAGCGTCGCGGCGTCGTCGGCCTGGAGCGTGGCCCCCTCGAGGGCGGCGCGGAGCCTCTCCGTCAGCGCCTTCACGGCGGTTCGCGGCGGCTCCCCCCTCTCGTCGAGCGGGATCGGCTCGACGGTGAAAGGCTCGGCGACGTGGAGGAGGGCCGAGCTCCGGAAGAGGTCGCGCGCCTCGTAGGTGAGGCCGGCGGGGACGACGGTGACGGCGCCCTCGGCCGCCGCCCCGAGCGCGATCCGCGCCGCGCCCGACTTGAGAGGCATCAGGCGAGGCTCGTCGTGCGAGACCCCTTCGGGGAAGAGCGCGAGGACCCCGCCCCGCTTCAGCATCTCGCGCGCCTTCGCGAACGTCTCGCGGTTGCGCCGCACGTCGGCGTCGGCGTCCTGCGGCCGGTAGACCGGGATCGAGTCGAACGCCTTCACGAAGAGGGAGACGAACGGCATCGTGAAGAGGGGCGACTTCGCGAGGAACGAGACGGGGCGCGGCGAGAGGCAGAGGAGGAGGAGAGGGTCCATGAGGCCGTTCGGGTGGTTCAGGACGAGGATCGTCGGGCCCGAGGCGGGGACCCGCTCGAGGCCGGCCGCCTCGACGTTCCGGTAGAAGACGCGCAGGACGAGGCGCGAGACGGCGGTCGCGAGGGCGCGGATCACGCGCGCCGTCCCGTGAAGGCGCCCCAGGTCCAGATCGCGCCCCCGACGAGGAACGCGGCCGGGACGACGAGGACGGCCGTGGCGAGAGTGGACGCGTCGGAGACGGCGCCGAGGAGCGGGGGGGACGGGACGTCGCCGAGGACGTGGATCGTGAAGTTGCACGCCGCGACGGCGGCCGCCCGCTGCCACGGGAGGACGTCGTTGACGATCGCGGAGTTGATCGGCCCCGTGGAGGCGAAGACGAGGAGCTGCGCGACGACGAGCGCGGGGAAGTAGACGCGCGGCGCCGACGCGGTGAGCGCGAGGACGGCGAACGGGACGGCGAGGAGCGTCGAGACGCCGGAGACCCAGAGGTACGCCTCCTTGGTCCGTTTCAGGAGGGCGTCGCCGAGGAAGCCTCCGGCGAACGTGCCGACGAAGCCGGTGACGACGACGACGAGGCCGAACCGGACGGTCGCCGTCTCCTTCGGCACGCCCCGGACGCGCTCGAGGAACGCGGGCATCCAGAACGCCATCGCGCCGAGGCCGAACGTGTAGGCGGCGTAGCCGAGGACGGCGATCCGGAAGGGGCGGTTCTTCGCGAGCGCGAGGTACGAGGCCCAGCCGGAATCCTTCGAGGCTCCTTCCGGGGGCGCCTCGCCGGCGTCCGTCACGCCGCGCGGCGGGTCGGGGAGCGTCAGCGCGAGGAGCGCGAGGAGGAGGCCGGGGAGGCCGGCGACGTAGAACGCGGCGCGCCAGCCGAGATGCGTGTCGGCGAGGCCGCCGACGACGTAGCCGAGCGCCGAGCCGATCGGGATCGCGCAGAAGAAGATCGCGTAGACGCGTCCCCGCTTCTCCCTCGGGAAGTAGTCGGCGAGGAGGCTCGGGGCGATCGTGCCGTAGGCCGCCTCGCCGATGCCGACCGCCGCCCGCGCGGCGAAGAGCGAGACGAAGCTGCGCGCGAGGCCCGCGGCCGCGGTGGCGAGGCTCCAGACGAAGACGCCGAGCGCGAGGAGGCGCGGGCGGGAGCCGCGGTCGCCGAGGACGCCGAAGAACGGCGAGGCCACCATGTAGACGACGATGAAGCCGGTCATCAGCGCGCCCGACTGCGTGTCGGTCAGCTGCAGCTCGGACTTCCGGAGGCTCTCGACGAGGGAGGCGACGACGAACCGGTCGAGGTAGTTGAACAGGTTGACGAGCGTGAGGATGGCGAGGCCCCGCGCCGCGAGGCGGGCGGTCACGGCGCCGGGGGCGTCCGGAGAGGTCGGGCTCATGCGGGGCGCCGACGTTTTACACGATCCCGGCGCGCGATGCTCTTCCGGGCGGGCCGAAGCGCGGAAGGGGTGAGACGATCGGGGGGGTGGACGCGGACGTCGTCGTGATCGGCGCCGGGGTTGTCGGCCTCGCCTCAGCGGCGGAGCTCTCGCGCGCGGGGTTCTCGGTCGTCGTCGCCGAACGCCACCCCGGCCCGGGGCGCGAGACGAGCTCCCGCAACAGCCAGGTCCTCCACGCGGGGATCTACTACCCGCCGGGGTCGCGGAAAGCGCGGCTCTGCGTCGCCGGGAACCGGAGCCTCGCGGCGTTCTGCGAGGCGCACGACGTCCCGTTCCAGCGGACGGGGAAGTGGCTCCTGGCGCTCGAGAGAGGCGAGGAGGAGCGCCTCGCGGAGATCGTCGCCACCGGCCGGGAGAACGGAGCTCCCCTCGAGGAGGTGCCGCTCGCGCGCTTCCGAGAGGAGGAGCCGCACGTCCGGGCGACGGCGGCGGTCCTCTCCCCGTCGACGGGAGTTCTCGACGTCCACGGCCTCTTCCGGACTCTCCGGGCGATCGCGGAGGAGAACGGCGCGGCGTTCGCCTTCCGCCACGAGCTCCGGGGCGCCACGGCGATGCCGGGCGGGTACGAGCTCGCCTTCGTCGACCCGGGAGGCGAAGAGGTCCGGCTCTCGACGCCGCGCGTCGTGAACGCCGCCGGCCTCGACGCGGACGTCGTCGCCGCGCTGCCCGGGCTCGACGTCGATGCCGCGGGGTACCGCCAGACCTGGACGAAGGGGAGCTACTTCCGCATCCGGTCGTCCCGGCGACACCTCGCGCGCCGCCTCCTCTACCCGGTGATGCCGCGCGGCTACGGGAGCGTCCTCGGCATCCACCTCACCGTCGACCTCGGCGGGGAGCTGAAGCTCGGACCCGACGTCGAGCCGCTCGCGGAGCGCCGCGCGGACTACGCCGTGGACGAGGCGAGGCGCGGGGCCTTCCTGGCGGCGGCCCGCCGCTATCTCCCCGCGCTCGGCGAGGACGACCTCTCGCCCGACCAGTCCGGCATCCGCGCGCGCCTCCAGGCGATCGGCGCGCCGTTCCGCGACTTCGTCGTCGTCGAGGAGTCGGAACGCGGTCTCCCCGGCTGGGTGAACCTCGTCGGGATCGAGTCGCCGGGCCTGACCTGCTGCCTCGAGCTCGCGCGCGAGGTGAGGGAGCTCCTGGCGCCGGCCCCGGGAGGCCGGGCGGACCGCGGTTCCTGAGCCGCGCGCCGGCGTGGAGAAGCGGCCTCGCGGCGGCGCCCGCCGGGCGGCCCCGGGCTCAGTCCTTCGGCTCGATCGGCGAGAGGATGACCGTCTTCTCTCCCTCGCGCGCCGGGATGGTCTGGAGCGGCGCCGTCACGGACGTTCG
>JAGOBQ010000461.1 GCA_017999215.1 Thermoanaerobaculia bacterium | reverse complement strand
CCGCGGGGCAGCCGGTGGAGCCGCCCCCCCCCTGCGCCCCGACGCGCACGTTCCACCTCGTCGGGGTCCGGACGCCCGGCGTCATCCGGCCGATCGAGAACGAGCCCTCCTGCTCGACGGCCGCCTGCCACGCGCACCCGCCCGAGAAGCGGCTCCTCGGAGTCGTCGACGTGTCGATCCAGATGGTCCGGCAGGAGCAGGTGCGCCGCCAGACGATGGCGCTCATGGCCGTCACCGGCGTCGCCACGCTCCTCCTCGTCGCGGCCGTCGTCGTCCTCGTCGTGAGGCGGGCCGTCCACCGCCCGGTGCGCCACCTCGCCGAGGTCCTCGGCGCGCTCGGCGGGGGCGACTACACCGCCCGGTACGACGACGAGCCGATCGCCGAGTTCGCCTACCTCGGGAACCACGTGAACCGGATGGCGGGCGACCTGCAGAAGGCGAACGCCGAGATCGTCGACTGGGCACAGACGCTCGAGCGCCGCGTGGAGGAGAAGACCGGCGAGCTGAAGGCGGCCCAGGCCCAGATGCTCCGCGTCGAGCGGATGGCCTCGCTCGGCAAGCTCGCGGCCGTCGTGGCCCACGAGATCAACAACCCGCTCGCGAGCGTCGTCACCTACTCGAGGCTCCTCCTCCGCCGGTTCACGCAGAAGACGGGCCCGAAGCCGGGGGACGACAGCGAGAAGATCCTCGAGGCGATCGCCTCCGAGTCGGCCCGCTGCGGCGAGATCGTCTCGAACCTCCTCCTCTTCGCGCGCCGCACCGGCTCGCGGATGGAGCCGACCGACCTGAACAAGCTCGTCGACCGCTCCCTCTTCCTCCTCAAGCACAAGATGGACCTCGCCCAGGTCGCCACCGCCGAGGAGCTGGCCCCGGACCTCCCGCAGGTGCTCTGCGACCCGTCCCAGATCGAGCAGGCGATCCTCGCGCTCGCGATCAACGCGATCGAGGCGATGCCCGGCGGCGGGACGCTCTCGATCCGCACCGCGCCGCACGGGGAGCGCGGGGCGCGGATCGAGATCGCCGACACCGGCGTCGGGATGGAGGAGGACGTGAAGCGGCAGATCTTCGAGCCCTTCTTCACGACGAAGGGGGACGGCGAGGGGAAGGGGCTCGGCCTCGGCCTCGCGGTCGTCTACGGCATCGTCCAGCGGCACGGGGGCGCGATCGACGTCGAGAGCGCCCCCGCCGCCGGCACCCGCTTCGTCCTGACCCTGCCGGGGACCGCCACCCCGGGAGAGGAGTCCTGATGTCCGCGCCCGTCAAGCTGATGATCGTCGACGACGAGCCGCACCTGCGGAGCTCGCTCACGTTCTGGTTCAAGGAGGAGGGGTACGACGTCCTCTCCGCGGGGAGCGGGCGCGAGGCGCTCGCGACGCTGACGCGGGAGGCGCCGCAGATCCTCCTCGTCGACATCAAGATGCCCGGGATGGACGGCCTCGAGGTGCTCCGCAAGGTGCGCGAGACGGCCCCCGAGACGACCGTCATCATCATGACGGCCTACGCCTCCGTCGAGACCGCGATCCAGGCCCTCAAGGACGGCGCGTACGACTACATCGTCAAGCCGTTCGACCCGGAGGCGATCTCGCGCCTCGTGAAGAAGGCGGCCGAGCGCTACACGCTCCTCTCGGAGAACCGCGAGCTGAAGGCGCGCCTCGAGGCCGCCGAGCCGGCCCTCGTCACGGCGGGCGGCGGGCCGATGGCGAAGGTCCTCGAGCTCGTCGACCAGGTCGCGCCGACCGACACGAGCGTCCTCGTCACCGGCGAGAGCGGCACCGGCAAGGAGCTCGTCGCGCGCCTCATCCACGCCCGGAGCCCGCGCCGATTCGGGCCGATGAGCGTCGTCAACTGCGGCGCCCTCTCGGAGGGAGTCCTCGAGAGCGAGCTCTTCGGGCACGAGAAGGGGGCCTTCACGGGGGCCGTCGGACGGCGCCGCGGCAAGGTCGAGCTCGCCCACGAGGGGACGCTCTTCCTGGACGAGATCGGCGACGTCCCGCCCAAGGTCCAGGTCGACCTCCTGCGGGTCCTCCAGGAGAAGCAGGTCGTCCGCGTCGGAGGGAACCAGACGATCCCGGTCGACTTCCGGCTCGTCACCGCCACCCACCGCGACCTCGAGGACGAGGTCGCCTCCGGCCGCTTCCGGCAGGACTTCTTCTTCCGCATCCACGTCTTCGCGATCGAGCTCCCGTCCCTCCGGGATCGCCCGGCCGACATCCCGGTCCTCGCGCAGCACTTCCCCGCGCGCTTCGCGGGCGCGCTGAACCCCCGGCGCGGCGGCGTCTCGCCCGGCCCGCTCGCCGCGATGGCCGGCTAGCCCTGGCCGGGGAACGTCCGGGAGCTCCAGAACGCCATCGAGCGGGCCGTGGTCCTCTGCAAGGGGGACACGATCGAGGCGGCCCACTTCCCGTTCACGACGAACGGGCACGCCGCGGCCGCGACGTCTCTGACGCTCGCCTCCGCCGAGGAGGCCCACATCCGGAAGGTCCTCGCGACGATGTCGTTCAACGTCGCGCAGGCCGCCCGCGCGCTCGAGATCGACCGGGTCACCCTCTACAACAAGATGCGGAAGTACGGCATCGACCGCCCGTGAAGGTCCGGCTCCTCCACACCGGAGACGTCCCGCCGGGGCACGTGAGGAGCGCCTTCAGCGGCCTCGCGCCCCCGCTCGTCCCGGGCGAGGCGATGCCGTTCCGGGCCTCCCTCTCCGCCACCTACGACCGCACCCGGGCCCAGTACGACGCCTTCTCCGTCCTGGAGGCGGTTCCCTCTCCCGAGGCGGGCTGGCTGAACCTCCTCCTCGTCGGCGTCGACCTCTTCGTCCCCGCCCTCACCTACGTCTTCGGCCTCTCCCACGTCGGCGGGCGCCGGGGCGTCCTCTCCCTGTCGCGGCTGAAGCCGCCGGAAGAGTCCGCCGTCTCCGAGGAGCTCCTCCTCCGGCGGCTCGCGATCGAGGTCGCCCACGAGCTCGGTCACGCGGCCGGCCTCGTCCACTGCGCGGTCGGCGAATGCGCGATGCACCGGTCGCTCTGGCCGGAGAGCATCGACCTGAAGAACCCCGCCTACTGCCTCTCCTGCCGCGCGCTCATCGCGTCGGAGTAGGCCGCTTCCGGCCCCGTCAGGGGACGACGACGGCAGCTCCCTCGAGACGCCCCTCGCGCAGGTCCTCGAGCGCCTCGTTCGCCGCCTCGAGCGGGTAGGAGCGCACCTGGCTCGTCACCTCCGCCCGCGCGGCGACCGCGAGGAACTCCTCGCCGTCCCGGCGCGTCAGGTTCGCGACCGAGCGGACGACGCGCTCTCCCCAGAGGAGCGCGTACGGGAACGACGGGATGTCGGTCATGTGGATTCCGCCGCAGACGACGACGCCCCCCTTGCGGACCGAACGCAGCGCGGCCGGGACGAGGGCCCCGATCGGCGCGAAGACGAGCGCGGCGTCGAGCGGCTCCGGCGCCTGCTCGTCGGAGCCGCCGGCCCAGACCGCGCCCAGGGAACGGGCGAACTCCTGCGCCCAGGAGTCGCCAGGGCGGGTGAACGCGTAGACCTCGCGCCCCTCGAACCGCGCCACCTGCGCGACGAGGTGCGCGGCCGCGCCGAAGCCCCAGATCCCGAGCCGCTGCGGGTCGCCCGCCATCCGGAGCGTCCGGTGCCCGATCAGACCGGCGCAGAGGAGCGGCGCGGCCTCGACGTCCCCGAACTCCGCGGGGATCGGGAAGCAGAACCTCTCGTCCGCCACGACGAGCTCGGCGAAGCCCCCGTCGCGGTGATAGCCGGTGAAGAGCGCCTCGTCGCAGAGGTTCTCCGCCCCCTCGCGGCAATACCGGCACCGGCCGCAGGTCCCGCCGAGCCAGGGCACGCCGACGCGGTCCCCCGGGGCGAAGAGCGAGCCCCCCTCCCCGGCCCTCTCGACGACGCCGACGATCTCGTGGCCGAGGACGAGCGGGAGCTTCGGCTCCCGGAGGTCCCCGTCGACGACGTGCAGGTCCGTCCGGCAGACCGCGCACGCCCGGACGCGGAGGAGGAGC
>JAGOBQ010000460.1 GCA_017999215.1 Thermoanaerobaculia bacterium | reverse complement strand
GGTTGAAGCCGACCGGCGTGAACGTCGAGCCGACCCGCTCGACGGGAGCGTCGAGGTACTCGAAGAGCTCGGTCGTCACGCAGGCCGCGATCTCTCCGCCGAATCCTCCCTGGACCTTGTCTTCGTGCGCGACCACGAGGCGCGAGGTCTTCCGGACGGAGTCGGCGATGGCGTCGAAGTCGAGCGGGGCGAGGGAGCGCAGGTCGATCACCTCGATCTCCTTCCCCTCCTTCGCGAGCGTCGCGGCGGCCTCGAGCGCCCAGTGGACCGGGGTCCCGTACGCCACGATCGTCAGGTCGGTCCCGGGCCGCCGGAGGCGGGCCTTCCCGAACGGGACCGCGAAGCCGTCGGGGACGAAGGCCTTCGCGAGCGGGGAGTTGTAGAGGAACTTCGGCTCGAGGTAGAGCGTGATGCCGCGGGAGCGGACGGCGGTCCGGAGGAGGCCCGCGGCGTCGTCGGCGAACGCCGGCACGACGATCCGGATCCCGGGAAGGGTCGTGAGCCATCCCTCGACGTTCTGCGAGTGGTAGAGGCCGCCGCCGATGTAGCCGCCCGAGGCGAGACGGACGGTCACGTTCGGGACGAACTGGCCGTTCGTCCTCCAGTACTCGTGGGACATCTCGACCATCTGCTCGGCGGCCGGCCAGAAGTAGTCGGCGAACTCCGCTCCCTCGACGATGACCCGGACCCCGTCGCAGATCCGGGAGAAGCCGTCGGCCATCCCGAGGATGTAGTCCT
This sequence comes from Thermoanaerobaculia bacterium, assembly GCA_017999215.1. GTDB lineage: Bacteria > Acidobacteriota > Thermoanaerobaculia > UBA5066 > UBA5066 > UBA5066. The sequence continues at coordinate 3,279 of JAGOBQ010000460.1, read as the reverse complement.
CCGCGATCGGCGCGTTGAAGACCCGGTGACTCCCGAACTCCTTCTCCATCCCCTTCGTGACGTTGAAGATGCCCCCCTTCTCCTTGGAGGCGACGTCCTGCCCCCAGATGAAGGTGTCGGAGTTCTCGCGGAAGAGGTCCTTCATCGTCTCGTTGATCGCGTGAATCAGGGTCGACTCGCGGTTCGCGCGGCCGTCGGCCGAGGCGGGCGGGGTCCTCGGGACCTCGGCGAGGCCGTCCCCGTCCGGCACCCACGGCTCCGGGAGGACGAAATCGTGGATCGACCGGGGGTCGGGATCGGGCGCGGTCCGGGCGCGGTCCGCCGCGGCCTCGTAGGTCCTTCCGTTCTCCTCCTCGATCGCGCGGAGCTCCTCCTCGGAGAAGCCGCCCGACTCGAGCAGGTAGCGTCGGAAGCGCGGGAGGGGGTCCCGCTCGCGGGCGGCGGCGAGCTCCTCGTCGTCGCGGTAGAGCTCGTGCCGGTCGGAGTTCGAGTGCGAGCCGATCCGGACGCAGTCGGCGTGGACCAGGACGCAGCCGGCGCCGCTCTGCGCGAAGGCCGCGGCCTCCCGGAGCCCCCGGACCGAGTCGAGGACGTCGGTGCCGTCGCAGTGGACGACCTTCAGGTTCGGGAAGCTCGCGAAGTTGTCCGAGGCGTAGTGGTTCGCCGTCTGCTGCCGCTTCGGGACCGAGATGCCGTACCCGTTGTCCTGGATGACGAAGATGACGGGGAGCTTCCCGAGAGAGGAGCCGTTGACCGCCTCGTAGAAGTACCCCTCGGAGGTCGAGGACTCGCCCATCGAGCAGTAGACGAGGCTCTGGAGCCCGTAGGAGCGGATCGCGCGGCCGAGGCCGGCGGCGTGCTGCGCGTGGTTCGAGACGCAGGAGGAGACGTTCCAGACGTAGAGGTCGTGCCGGGCGAAGTGGTTCGACATGTGCCGGCCGCCCGAGGAGACGTCCGACGCCTTCGACATGCCGTTCAGGAGGATCTGCTCCGGCGTGACGCCGGCGGCGAGGCAGGTCGTGAGGTCCCGGTAGTACGGGAAGAGGTAGTCGAACGTGGGACGGAAGATCGTCCCGAGGGCCACCTGGATGCCGTCGTGCCCCGCGCAGGGGGCGTGATACGACCAGCCGAGACCCTGCTTGAGGTAGTTCGGCGCCTTGTCGTCGAGGACCCGCCCCAGGTGCATGAGGGAGTACCACCTGCGGAGCTCTTCCCGCGTCGGGGCGACGGCGGAGGGAGCGGCGGCGGTCTCCGGGGCGGCGAGGAGCGATTCGGTCAAGGGTGTCCTCCATGGCCGGGCGTCCGCGACCGGCCGAGCTCTTCTCGAGCCACGAAACCCTTGATAATACGAGAAAGAGGACGCGAGGGGTTCTCTATCGGCGGACGAGCCGGGCGGGGCGCTTGCCGCCGCCCCTTCTGCTGGCCGATGGGAGTACAATCCACGTCCCGCGCCTCGCCGGGCCGCCCGGCGACTCCAGTCCCGCGGGCCAGGAGTTCCGTCCGTGACCACAGACGCCGTCGCCGTTCCCGCCGTCGACTCCACCGAGTCGGCGGATCGTCACGCGTTCGAAGCCGCCCTCGAGGCGTCTTTTCCCGCCAGCAAGCGGCCCCAGGAAGGGGAGGCCGTCAGCGGGATCATCGCCGGCATCACGCCGGACGTGGTCCTCGTCTCGATCGGGGCCAAGTCCGAAGCGCTGATGGACCTCCACGAGCTGGAGGGCGAGAAGGTCGGCGACCGGATCGACGCCGTGGTCATCAAGGCCGGGCCCGACATCCGGCTCTCGAGGAAGCTCGCCGTCGCGCGCCGCGCGAAGGCGGAGCTGCGCGCCGCGTGGGAGACCGGGATCCCGGTCATCGGCAAGGTCCTCTCCCGCAACAAGGGCGGGTTCGAGGTGGCCATCGGCGGGGCCGGCGGTCCGCGCGCGTTCTGCCCCGTCTCCCAGATCGACGTCGGCCGTCACGACGAGCCCGGGCTCCTCCAGTTCGTCGGGCAGTCGTTCGACTTCCGCGTCATCGAGTACGCCGAGGACGGCCGGCGCGTCGTCGTCAGCCGTGCCGCGATCCTGCGCGAGGCGCTCGAGAAGAGCCTCGGCGAGATCCGAGAGAGGATCGTCCCCGGCGCCGTCCTGACGGGCCAGGTCCGCTCGATCACCGATTTCGGCGCGTTCGTCGACCTCGGCGGCGTCGACGGCCTCGTCCACGTCACCGAGATCTCCCGCCGCCGCGTGGCCCACGCGAAGGACGTCCTGACGATCGGCCAGGAGGTCCAGGTCAAGGTCACGAAGGTGGAGAACGAGGGGAAGCGGATCTCCCTCTCCATGAAGGAGCTCGAGAAGGACCCGTGGGAGGGGCTCGCCCAGAGGATCCCGCCCGGCACGCCCTTCACGAAGCCCGTGGCGCGCCACGCCGAGTTCGGCCTCTTCATCGAGATCGAGCCCGGGATCGACGGCCTCGTCCACGTCTCCCAGCTCCCTCCCGGCATCGACCTCAAGGACCCGTCCGTCGCGGTCGGCCAGGAGGTCTCCGGCTGGGTCCGCGAGATCGACGAGGAGCACCGCAGGCTCTCCCTCTCCCTCCGGGAAGCGTCGGCGACCGATCCGTGGGACGGGCTCGCCGAGAAGATGCCCGAGGGCTCGGTCGTCTCCGGCCAGGTCGAGAACGTCGCTCCGTTCGGCGTCTTCGTCCGCCTCGAGATCGGCCTCACCGGCCTCATCCCGAACTCCGAGACGGGCCTCCCGCACGGGACCCCGGCCACGAAGACGTTCTCGCCCGGCCAGAAGGTCGAGGTGAAGGTCATCGGCCTCGACGCCCAGCGGCGCCGGATCTCCCTCTCCGCCACCGGCGCCCTCGCCGAGGCCGAGCGGGGCGAGATCCGCAAGTACCGCGAGGACTCCGCGAAGCGCGAGCGGAGCGAGCCGGGGCGCCCGACGAACTTCGGCGCCTCCCTGATGGCGGCGCTCAGCTCTCCGAACAAGCCGGCCAAGTCGGCCCGCTGAGCCCGGGCGCCCACGTCCCGGCCGCGGTTCCCCGTAACATCCGTCCCCCCGGCCCCTCGGGCCGGGGGGATTCTCTTTTGAGGCACTCATGACGCGGAAACGCTCCGACGGCGCCGGCCAGCCGGCGCTCGCCTTCGACGCCGAGATCGCCCTCCCGGAGGAGGCGCGCCGGCGCTACCTCAACTACGCCCTTTCGGTCATCACGGCGCGGGCGCTCCCCGACGTGAGGGACGGCCTGAAGCCGGTCCAGCGGCGGATCCTCTTCGCGATGTACCAGAACCTC
>JAGOBQ010000459.1 GCA_017999215.1 Thermoanaerobaculia bacterium | reverse complement strand
GGCCCGCTGCCGCAGCTGCGGCGCCCCCATCTCGGTGCGCTACGTCCTCGTCGAGGCGCTCGTCGGCGCGATCTTCTTCGCCGCGGCCCTCCTCCACGGCCTCTCCCCGCTGGCCCTCGCGGGCGCTCTCCTCGCGACCGCCGCCGTCGTCCTCTCGGCGACGGACCTCGAGGCGCGCGTCCTCCCCGACGAGGTCACGCTCGGCGTCCTCGCCCTCGGCCTCCTCGTCGCCGCCGCGCGCGATCTCCCCGCCGCTCGCGCCGCGGGAGTCTCCGCGTTCCGCGGGCACCTCTTCCCGGCTCTCGCGGGAGCGGCTTTCGGCGCGGCCCTCGTCTGGGGGGTCGGCGCGGCCTACCGCCTCGTCCGCGGCGCGGAAGGGATGGGCCTCGGCGACGTGAAGATGATCGCCATGATCGGGGCTTTCGTCGGCCCTGCCGGGGTCCTCCTCACGCTCTTCGCCGCCTCCTTCGCCGGCACCGTCGCGGCGGGGCTTCCCGCGCTCCTGCGTGCCGCGGCGTGGCGGCGCGCCTTCGCGCGCGCCCGCGGCTCGGCCCCCGACGCGCGCCGCGAGGCCGAGCGCGGCGGCGTCCTCCTCGACGAGGCCGCCCGAGTCGCCGCTGCCGGCCCGCGCTGGCGAGAAGTGCCCGGCGCGCCTCCCGAGGGCGGCGCACTGTCCGTCGCGGGCGTCGTCGCCCGCCCGCTCGCCGCCTTCGCCCGCCTCGCGCACCGTCGCGCCGCGCTCGGGAAGGCGACGGCCTTCTCCCGCCTCCCTCTCGAGGACGAGGAGGGCGACTTCTTCCGCGTTCTCTCGGCGAGAGCCGAGGCCGTCCCGGGCGGCGTCCTCGTCCTCCTCGCCCGCGTCGACGTTCCCTTCGGGGTCTTCCTCGCGCTCGCCTCCGTCGTCGTCTGGCAGTGGGGCGGGCCCGTCGTCGACCGGATCTCGGCGGGCCTGCCGATCCCGGGACGGGGGCTCCTGCCGTGACGCCGTCCTCCGGACCCTGGGAGCGCGAGGTCCGGCGCTTCGTCCTCTCGGGCCTCGTCTTCGTCCTCTTCCTGGCGATCGCCTCCCTCGTCGCGCTCCGGATGACGACTCGCTGGGCCGTGGCGCAAATGGAGAACCGCCTCGCGGCGGAAGCGCGAGCCGTCGCCACAAGCGTCGAGGCGAGCGGCGACCTCGTCTCGGGCCTCACGACCGACGCCGGCGTCGTCCGCCTCGTCAAGGAGTTCGCGCCGCTCCAGGTCGCGCTCTTCGACGAGCGGGGGACGCTCCGCCGCAGTGTCACCTGGCTCCCCGACGCCGCCCGCGTCCCCGACAGCCTCCCGCCGGAGGAGGCGCCGCTCGGACCGAGGGCGCGTGTGACGCGTGGGAGCGAGGGGGGCGCCCCGGTCCTCGTCGTCGCCGTCCCGCTCGTCTCCTCCCGTGGCGTCCTCCGCACCCTCTACGACGCCACGCCCCTCGTCGCCGCGGAGCGGATGGTCCGCATCCTCACCGTCGTCGTCCCCGCCGGAGTGGCGCTCCTCGTCGCGCTCGCGGTTCCCTTCCTCCGGCGCTTCACGCGCCCGATCGACGCCCTCGCCCGGACGGCGCGGAGCGCCGACGCCCTCGTCCCGTCCGGTCCTCGCGCCGGAGGCGAGCCGATCGCGGCGGTCGCCGTCTTCGCCCGGACGATCGAAGAGCTGCGCGCCCGGACCTCCGAGCTCGAGGCGCTCCGCCGCCGCGAGCAGCAGCGCGCCGACGCCCTCGCCGTCACCTCCGAGACCCTCATCCGCTCGCACCCGGGCGGCCTCCTCGTCCTCGGCCCCGGCGGCGAGCTCGCCGAGGCGAACCCTCCCGCGCTCGCCGCGCTCGGCCTCGACCGCGAGGACCTCGGCGCCCCCGCGGCCGAGCGCCTCGCCGAGTGGCCCGTCCTCGCCCGGGCGGTGGAGGCGGCGCTGCGCGGCGAGCCGACGCTCGGCGCCGACGCCGCCGGGGGGGACGCCACGGGCGCCCGTCTCCTCGCCGTCACCGCCGTGCCGGTCGCCGACCGCGACGGCCGGCACCTCGGCGGCCTCGTCTTCCTCGAGGATCGGACTGCGGTGAGGCGGCTCGAGCGCGAGCTCTCGTTCCGGCGCGAGCTCGCGGCTCTCGGCGAGATGTCGGCTGGCATCGCGCACGAGTTCCGGAACGCGACCGCGGCCATCCTCGGCTACGCGCGCCTCGCGGGCGCCGCGGACGACGCCGAGGCCCGCGCGCGCCACCTCGGGCGGATCCGGGCCGAGGCCGAGCACGTCGCCCGCGTCACGGGCGACTTCCTCCTCTTCGCGCGCCCCGAGCGGCTCCAGCTCGCGAAGGTCTCCCTCGCGCCGCTCGTCGAGGAGGTCCTCGCCGAGGGGCGGGCGACCTGCCCGGGCGCGGCGTTCGCGGCCGAGGGGGACTTCCCGGAGGTCGAGGCCGACGCGGCGCTCCTCCGCCGGGCCCTCGTCAACCTCGTCCGGAACGCCGCGGAGGCGGCGGGCGACGGCGGCCGCGTCGCCGTCCGGGGCGAGCCGTCGGGCGACGGCGGCGCCGTCCTCGTCGTGGAAGACAGCGGCCCGGGCGTCGCCCCGGAGGCGGCGGAGAAGCTCTTCGTCCCGTTCGCCTCCACGAAAGAGGGGGGGACCGGCCTCGGCCTCTCCCTCGTCGCGAAGATCGCGGCGCTCCACGGGGGGAGCGTCGCGGCCTCCCGCTCTGCGGCGCTCGGCGGAGCCGCCTTCCGCCTCGTCCTTCCCCCGCCGGCGCCGCCGCGGCCCTGAGCCCGGGCTCCCTTACGCCGGCGCCTCCGGGTTCCTCTTCTTGTCGACGAGCGTTCGGAAGTACTCGCGGTCCACGGCGTACTCGCTCGCTTCGTCCGCGTCGACGAGGTCGGCCACGACGAGGTCGGCCAGCGACTGGTCGAGCGAGATCATCCCCTGCGACCGCCCCGTCTGGATGAGCGAGGCGATCGTCCCGGTCTTCCCCTCGCGGATCGCGTTCGCGAGCGCCGCCGAGCCGCGGACGACCTCGAACGCCGGCACCCGACCGCCCCCCTTCTTCCGCATCAGGATCTGCGCGACGACCGCCTTGAGCACCTCGGAGAGGACGATCCGCACCTGCTCCTGCTCGTCGGAGGGGAAGCCGTCGATCAGCCGGTCGATCGCCTTCGCGGCCGAGTTCGTGTGGAGCGTCCCGAAGACGAGGAGGCCCGTCTCGGCGGCGTGGAGCGCCATCCGCATCGTCTCGACGTCGCGCAGCTCGCCGACGAGGATCGCGTCGGGGTCCTCGCGGAGCGCCGCCTTCAGCGCCGTCGTGAAGTTCGGCGTGTTCTCGCCCACCTCGCGGTGCGTGATGATCGACTTCGCGGGGACGTGGACGAACTCCACCGGGTCCTCGATCGTGACGATGTGGTACGGCAGCGTCCGGTTGATCCGGTCGATGAGCGCCGCGAGCGTCGTCGACTTGCCCGAGCCGGTCGGCCCCGTGATCAGGACGAGGCCGCGCTGCGTCCGGCCGACGGAGGCGACCTGCTCCGGGAGCCCCAGGTCCTCGATCGTCAGGACGCGGGGAGGGATCATCCGGAGGACGGCTCCCGAGCCGTGCTCCTGCCGGAAGAGGTTCACGCGGAAGCGGGCCTTGTCTCCCATCGCGTAGGCGAAGTCGCCGTCGCCCGTCGACGTGAACTCCTCCCACACCCAGCCGGGGGCGATCGGGCGGAGGAGGTTCTCGAAGTCCTCCTCGCGGATCGACCGCCACTTCATCCGCGTCAGCTCGCCGTCGATGCGGAGCATCGGCGGGGACCCGCAGGTGAGGTGGATGTCGGACGCCTTCTTCTCGAGGACGACCCGGAGGAGCGAGTCGATCCGGGCGCGGGTCTGCGGAGGGGCGGCGCTCACGACGGCCCCAGCCTTTCCTCGGCGACGAGCTTCTCGAACGGCTCCTTCTTCAGCGCCCGGTCCATCGCGGCCTCCGCGTCGACCTTCCGCTCCTCGGCCAGCTTCAGGAGCGCCTGGTCCATCGTGTTCATCCCGGAGAGC
>JAGOBQ010000458.1 GCA_017999215.1 Thermoanaerobaculia bacterium | reverse complement strand
TCCACGATCGCGGTGCGCGCGTTCGCGAGCCCCGACTCCCCCTTCAGGTAGACGACCGTCGAGGCGACGAACTTCCCGGAGGCGTCGACGACGGCGAGCTTGCAGCCCGTCCGGATTCCCGGGTCCACGCCGAGGACCGCCTTCGACCCGAACGGCGCCGCGAGGAGGACCTTCCTCACGTTCTCGGCGAAGACGTGGATCGCCGCCTCGTCGGCGACCTCCTTGAGCGCCTTGTGGACTTCCGCCTCGATCGAGAGGAGGACGTGCGCCTTCAGCGCGAAGCGCGCGGCCTTCCTCAGGTACGGCTGGGCCGGCGTCGCCGCTCCCGCCCCGGCCGCCCGCTCGAACTCCGCGAGGAGCCTCTCCTCGAATCCCGGGTGCTTCGGCGCGTCGCCGAGCGAGAGCGTCAGCTCCTTCTCGAGCCAGCCCCGCCGCATCGCGAGGTAGCGGTGCGAGGCCTCCGGCTTCATCAGGGCGGCGACGGAGTCGCGGAAGTCGAAGTACATCTCGTACTTGCTCGCTGGCTTCGCTTCCTCCCCCTTCGTCGAGGCGACGCCGCCCCGCTCGAACGCCTCGCGCCTCACGTACTGGCGCAGCTCCTCGGTCTCGGAGAGCCGCTCGACGAGGATCTCCGTCGCTCCCTGGAGGGCCGCCGGGGCGTCGGCGAAGCCCGCCTCGGCGTTCAGGTACGCGGCCGCCCTCGCCTCGGGCGGCTCCGGGCCCGCGGCGCCGTGCCCGACGTCCCAGAGCCAGTCGGCGAGCGGCTGCAGCCCCGCCTCGCGCGCGATCACGGCCTTCGTCTTCCGCTTCTTCTTGTAGGGGAGGTAGAGGTCCTCGAGCGTCGCGAGGTCGAACGTGGCGAGGAGCCGCGCCTTCAGCTCCGGCGTCAGCTTCCCCTGCGCCTCGATCTCGCCGACGATGAACGCCTGCCGCTTGACCGTCTCATCCCAGGCCTCCTTCGTGTCGAGGATCGCCTGGATGGCGACCTCGTCGAGGCCGCCCGTCGCCTCCTTCCGGTAGCGCGCGATGAAGGGGACCGTCGCCCCTTCCGCGGCGAGGGCGAGGACGGCGGCGGCGGAACGGGGAGGAATGCCCGGGTGCTTTCCGTGGAGCCAGCTCTCGAAGTTCACGCCGGATGATCGCAGAAGCCGCACGGCCCCGCGCCGGGCCTGGGGTCAGGCGTGAAATCGTGTATTGTCTTCGACAAGACACGATTTCACGCCCGACCCCTCTCGGGGACTCAGGGCTCGATCTTCGTCCCGAGGACCTTCAGGAACGCCGCGAGCCAGGCCGGGTGTGCGGGCCAGGCGGGAGCCGTCACGAGGTTCCCGTCGACGTGCGCCGCGTCGACCGGGATCGCCATGTACTTCCCCTCGGCGCGCGTCACGTCGGGGCCGCAGGCCGGGTAGGCGCTGCACTCGCGCCCGCCGAGGACCCCGGCCGCCGCGAGGAGCTGCGCCCCGTGGCAGATCGCCGCGATCGGCTTCCGCGCCGCCGCGAAGTGCCGGACGATCTCGATGACCTTCTCGTTCAGCCGGATGTACTCCGGCGCGCGCCCGCCCGGCACGAGGAGGGCGTCGTAGTCGGCCGCCTTCACGTCGTCGAACGTCGCGTTCAGCGTGAAGGCGTGCCCCGGCTTCTCGGAGTAGGTCTGGTCTCCCTCGAAGTCGTGGACCGCCGTCTTCACTTTCTCGCCCGCCTTCTTCCCGGGGCAGACGGCGTGGACGGTGTGCCCCACCATCAGGAGCGCCTGGAACGGGACCATGACCTCGTAGTCCTCCACGAAGTCTCCGACGAGGAAGAGGATCTTCTTCACGCTCATGGGGCCTCCTTTCGGTGCGCTCAGGCGCCGTCGTGCGGTACGGACGATCCTATCACCGCCCCGCCGGGACGGGGAGCGCCGCGGGGCGCGTGCCTACGCGTCCCCGCCGTCGCCGCGGACGATCTCGAGGATCCGCGCCCCGTACCGCGCGAGGCGCGACGGGCCGATGCCGGAGATCTCCGCCAGCTCGGCCTCGGTGCGGGGCCTTCGCGCGGCGACGTCGAGGAGCGTCAGGTCCGTGAGGATCCGGAAGGCCGGGAGGCGGTGCTTCTTCGCCTCGCCGAGGCGCCAGCGGCGGAGCGCGTCGACGAGCGCCGGGAGCGCGCCGGGCGCCTCGGGGCCAGCCTTCCCGCGGGCGCTTCCCGCGGATCGCGACGGCCGCCCCGCCGAAGGCTTCGGGATCGGGCCCCTTTTCGGGAGCGCCTCCCGCTTCGGCGCCGCGCCCCTCGCCTTCCTCGTCTTCGCCGCGCTCGGCGGCGGCACCGCGACGCGGGCCTCGACGGCCGCGTCGGGCCGGCTTCCGCTTCCCGTGAGGTAGACGCGGCGGAAGCGGATCACGCGCCCCTCCTTCTCGAACGCGTCGTCCTCGAGCCGCGCGAGGCCGGCCCGCACGAGGCCGCCGAGGAGGTCCTCGAACGCGCGCCGGTCGACGGCGGGGAACTGCCGGACCACCTCCGTGTGGAGCTGCCCCGTCGTCTGCCCGTCGCGCTGTCGGAGGAGCTCGAGGGCGCGTCGGAGCGCGGCCTCCTCCATCGGCGTCGTCTGCCGGGTGTCGGCCGCGAGTCCGTCGCCCGGGGCGCAGACGTCGCAGAGGCCGCACGGCGCTCCGTCGTCCTCCTCGTCGCCGAAGTGGCGGACGAGCTGGAGCATCCGGCAGATCGGTCCCTCGGCGAAGCGGCGCATCAGGACGAGCTGCGTCTTGCGGTGCTCGCGCTGCTCCTCGTAGGCCCGCTGCCAGCCGTCCTTCCCGCGCGAGACGTCCCCTTCCGGGGTGACGACCGCGCCGCCGAACACCCAGAGCTTCTCGAGCGCCTTCTGGAAGACGTCGGCCTCGAGGGGGACGAGCTGGGCGAGCCCCTCCGTCGGGACCGGCGTCTCCTTCAGCGCCCGGAAAACGTCGCCGAGGAGGCGCGCCTCCGGGTAGTCGCGCTCGAGGAAGAACTCGTGCGTCCGGATGTCGCCCCAGGAGTGGAGGAGGATCGCACGCGAGGGGAGGCCGTCGCGCCCCGCGCGCCCGATCTCCTGGTAGTAGCCCTCGACGCTCCCGGGAAGGCCGGTGTGGATCACGGTCCTCACGTCCGGCTTGTCGATCCCCATCCCGAACGCGATCGTCGCGACGATCACCTCCGCGCGTCCCTCGAGGAAGCGCGCCTGCACGTCGTCGCGATCCCTCGCGGTCATCCCCGCGTGGTATGCGACGGCGCGGACCTCCCGCTTCAGCTCCGACGCGAGCGCCGTCGCCTCCTTCCGCGTCGGCGTGTAGACGATCGCCGGGCGGCGCGCCGGGTCGGCGAGAAGCTCGGCGACGAGCGCGCCGCGCCGGCTCGGCGGCACCTCCGCCGCCTCGACCGCGAGGTTCGTCCGCCGGAAGCCGTGGATGAAGCGCCCCGGCTTCACGAGCCCGAGCTGCGCGGCGATGTCTTCCTGGACCCGCGGCGTCGCGGTGGCGGTGAGGGCAAGGACGGGCGCGGGCCTCAGCTGCGGGAGGCGCGCGCCGAGGAGCCGGTAGTCGGGGCGGAAGTCGTGCCCCCAGTGTGAGATGCAGTGAGCCTCGTCGACGGCGACGAGGGCCGGCGTCCGCTTCGCGAGCATCTCCGGAAAGCCGGGCACCGAGAGCCGCTCGGGCGCGATGAAGAGGAAGTCGAGCTTCCCGGCGAGGTAATCGAGACAGACCTGACGCGACGCGGCCCGGTCGCGCCCCGAGTGGATCCGCTCGGCGGCGAGGCCGAGCGCCTGCATCTTCGCGGCCTGGTCCTCCATGAGCGCGATGAGCGGCGAGACGACGAGCGTCGTCCCCCCGCGCGCGAGCCCCGGCAGCTGGTAGCAGAGCGACTTCCCCGCCCCCGTCGGCATCACGAGGAGCGCGTCGCGCCCCTCGACGACCGCCCGGCAGACGGCCTCCTGGTACGGCCGGAACGACGCGTGCCCGAAGACCTCCGTCAGCAGCTCTCCGAGCCTCTCGACCGGCACCGGCCTGCGGGGTTTGCGAGGTTTGGGGTCACGGGGTCTTGGGT
>JAGOBQ010000048.1 GCA_017999215.1 Thermoanaerobaculia bacterium | reverse complement strand
AGTTCGTCGCCGGGCCGGTGCTGGGCTGGCTGCTCGCGCGCCTCGCGCTCGCGATCTTCGACCGGCTGCACCCGCAGGATCGAGGCTACTACTACGTGCTGCTGCTCGCCGTCGTGCTGCTGACGTACGGCCTGGCGGAGGCGGCGAAGACCAGCGGGATGCTCGCGGTCTTCACGGCGGGCCTGGTCATGGGGAACCGGAAGTTCATCTACCAGCAGGGCATCCGGAACTTCTCGGCGGCGCTGTCGATGATCGCGAACGTCTGCCTGTTCGTGATGATGGGGCTCCTGGTCTTTCCGAGGCAGTGGAGCAGCCTGTGGCTCGACGGCATCGTGCTGTTTCTCGTCCTGACGTTCGTCGCCCGGCCCGCCGCCGTGTGGCTGGGCACGCTCGGGATGGGTTTCGGGGCGAAGGAACGCCACTTCATGTGCTGGGCGGGCCTTCGCGGCGCGGTCCCGATCGTCCTCGCGACCTACCCGATGGCGGCCGGCATCCCTGCGGGGCAGGACGTGTTCAACCTCGTCTTCTTCGCGGTGCTCCTTTCGGTGGGGATCCAGGGCTCGACGCTCGGCCTGCTGGCGAGACGGCTCGGGCTGGCCACGCCGTCCCGGCCGCAGCCGCGCTACGGCCTCGACCTCGTGACCATGGCGCACAGCGATCTCGACCTGATCGTGGTCGATCTGCCGGGTCCGAAGGGGCGTCCCGGACCACGAATCCGAGAGCTCGCCCTGCCTCCCGGCGCGATCCTCGTCCTCGTCGCACGAGACGACGAGGTCGTCGCTCCCACCAGCAATACGAGGCTGCTCGGCTGGGATCAGGTCACGGTCCTCGCGCACGGCGGGGACGAAGCCGACGTCCGGTCGGCGCTGCTCGAGCCGTTCGGCCGGGCCGACGCGGGAGAGGAGCCCGTGACGCGCGCTTTCGGCCCCGGGCCGTCCGAGCCCGCCGGGGCCGGAGACGACGGGCCGTTACGCGATCACGTCGTGCTCCTCGGTCACGGCGAGGTGGGGAGCGTGCTCGCCCGTTTCCTGCGGCTGCGTGAGGTCCCGTTCGTCGTGATCGAGAAGGACGACACGACCGCGACGGCCCTGCGCGATCAGGGCGTGCGTGTCCTGCGAGGCCGCGGTGAGGACCCGGACCTCCTGGCCCGGGCCGGCATCGAGGACGCGCGAATGCTCCTCGTGACCGCGACCCAGCCCGTGTCCGCTCGCCGGGCGATCGAGCACGCGCACCGGATGAACCCGCGGCTCGAGGTGATCGCCCGCGTACACCACGAGTCGCTGCGGAGCGCCCTGTCGACCCTTCCGCGGACGTGGGTCGTGCAGGGCGACGTCGAGCTCGCGTACGCCATGGCCAGGTCCATGCTGCTCGCGTCCGGGATGAACGCCGTCGAGACCGAGGCGCTGATCATCGACGCGCGGCGAGAGGGGCCGGGCACCACGGCAAGGCGGTTCATCGAGATCCCCGTCCCGCCGGCGTCCCCCGCCGTCGGCCAGCGGCTCGCGGATCTCGCCCTCCCTCCCGGGTCTCTCGTCGTCGAGATCCTGCGGGCGGGCGAGGTGATCGTGCCCGGAGGAAAGACAGCGATCCGCGCGGAGGACGTGCTGCTCGTGCTGGCGAATATCGGCCAGGCGCGGACGATCGAGCGCCTGGTCCATCCGGACGCGACCGCGGCCGACGGCTCCGCCGGCTGCTCGCCCGACCCGGCAGGGCCTCGAGGCGATCTCGAGCCCGCTTCATGACGATCACGGAGTGATCCGGGCGACCGTCACGCGCATCCGGCGAGGACGAAGACCACGGGAGAGGAGGCCAGAGCAAATGACCGGGAGGCTGAAGAGGCCGGTGGCCAGCCGAGGGGCCGAGGCGGACTCTCGCGACCGCTTTCGTTCGTTGCTCGTTCCGATCGATCTGACGGCCATCTCGGACCGCGTCCTCGGTCGAGTCGCGCTCCTGCCGCTCGCCGATGGAGCTCTCGTAACGCTGCTTCACGTCGTTCCCGGTAACCTGCCCGTCCGGGTCCGGGAGCGCGCCGAGCGGGATGCCCGGAGATTCCTCGGGAACGAGGCGAGGCAGCTCGCAAGAGCGCTCCCGAAGGGCGTGGACGTCGAAACGATGGTCCGGGTGGGCAGCGCGGCCGCAGAGATCGCCCGGTGCGCGACCTCGACGCGGGCCGAGCTCGTCGTCATGGGTCGGGGCGGCAGCCGCGCGCTCCGAGACTCCTTTCTCGGCTCCACCGCGGAGCGGGTCATCCGCCGCGGGCAGCGGCCCGTTCTCGCGGTCCGCCTGGGGCCACGCGCGGCGTACGGCCGGCCCGCGGCCGCCCTCGATCTCAACCCGGGGTCGGAGGACGTGCTCGCGCTGATGCTCCGGCTGATTCCGCCCCCGAGACCTCGCGTGGCGACGATCCACGCCTTCGAGACGCCCTATCGGGAGCTGATCTACCCGAGCCTCTCCGAGGAGGACGCAGAGGCGTGGCGCGAGGAGCTCGGGCGGAAAGCGGCACGGCGGCTCGCGAGGCTCGTCGCGGCCTCGCTGGCGCGGGCGAGCGTGTCGCCGGCAGAGGCGCCGACCGGCAAGCCCCATGTTCGGTGCGGCCCCGCGCGGCTCGTGATCGAGAGGTTCGTCAGGAGGGCCGAGGTCGACCTCCTGGCGCTCGGCACCCATGGCTACTCCGGGGTCGCCCACGTCCTCCTCGGCACGGTCGCCGGAGACGTGCTGCGTGAGGTGGCGTGTGACGTCCTGGTCGTGCCGGGCCTTCGTCGCACCCGGGAGGCCGAGTGAGCCTGCGTTCTCCGGTGCCCCGGGGCGTTCCGTCGATGGTCCGGCGCGCGAGCCGGATCGTCGAGATCCGCGAGGGCCGGATCGTCAGCGACCGGCCGGCGGAGCAGGCCGCGTAGGGGAGAGGAGCCCGGCCGTCCGCGGGTCGCGAGCGGTCACTTCGGGTGGAGGAGCTTCTCCCCGGCGTCCTCCACGACGCGGCGCTTCCACGACTCCGGGTAGCCCGGGTGGTCGGGGGGCTTCGGGAAGCCCCACTCGTTCCGATCGAATCGGCCGTCGCGCTCCTTCTTCACGTTGCCGTCGAGGTACTTGACGAGGAGGTAGCGGAAGAGCTCCTCCCAGCGCCCGACCGTCTCCGCGGCGACGGCCGAGGCCCGGTCCGTGAGGAGCTCGCGGGCGCGGGCCGGGTCCTTCTCGTGGAGCGCGAGGGCCGCCGCGTCGATCGCCGCGACCTGCCCGAGGAACTTCGTCTCCAGCTCCTGCTGGACGCGCCGGACGTCGGCGCTCATCCGGTCGTAGCGGAGGTAGGCGAAGTTCGCGACCTTGTTGAACGTCCAGAACGCCGAGGTGTCGGAAAAGGTCAGGAGGTCTCCGTTCCCGACGGCGAGGCTCGCGGGGACCCGCGTGATGCCGCAGGAGATCGGCATGTAGACGCTGCTCGCGGCGTCGTCGACGCCGAACCAGAGGATCCCTCCGATCGGGGAGGGGAGCCACCGCCGCATCTGGGCGACGTACGAGAAGCCCGTCTGCTGCGTCGCGGTGGCCCGCTCGTTCAGGTAGGTCTTCCCGTCGTGCTCGAACGTGAGGGGCCGCCAGCGGTAGGGGAGCCCGAACGGCCCGGCGCCGGCGTCGAGGCGCAGGTCGAGCTCGGTCCCCTCGAAGTGGTCGCGCTTGGCGGCCATCAGGTCGGAGACGGAGACCTTCCGGTCGGGCCTCACCGAGAGCGGGAGGCGCTTCGCGAGGTCCTTTCCCTTCGCGTGGTCGAGCCAGGCGTCCATTCCGCCGCAGAGCCCGTTGAAGAAGCTCCAGACGCGCGCCTCGCAGAAGCGGGCGGCGCCGAAGTCGATCGGGGCGTAGGCGTCGGCGAAGCGGAACTCCTCGTCCCGCCCGGTGAAGTACCCCTTGCGGCGGGCGAAGTCGACGACGTCGTGGGCGTGGATCACCTCCACCTGCGGGTCGGCGAGCCTCTCGAAGCTCCGCGAGCTGATCGAGGTCGTCCCGTTCTCGAGGGGGAACGTCGTGATCCGGGCGTGGTTCGCGTGGGCGGAGACGTGGCCGTCGGGGATCCGGACGGCGACCCAGACGGCGCCGCGGTCGCGGTTCACCTTCGTCTTCGCCTTCCGGTCCTCGACGAGGTCGGAGCCCTTCCCGACGATCTCCATGATCCAGACCTCGTCCGGATCGCCGATGGAGAACGACTCGCCGGTGCTCGCGTAGCCGTGCTCGGCGACGAGCTCGGCGATCGTCCGGATCGCCTCGCGGGCGGTCCGGGAACGGTCCATCGCGAGGAACATGAGGCTGCCGTAGTCGATGCCGCCCGTCGGGTCCCGGAGCTCCTCGCGCCCGCCGAACGTGCTCTCGCCGATCGCGACCTGGTTCTCGTTCATGAAGCCGACGACGTCGTACGTCCTCGCGGCCTGCGGGATCTCTCCGAGCGGCCGGTCGTCGTCGCGGTGGCGCAGCGCGACGCGGCTGCCGGCCGGCCAGGTCCCCCCGCGGCGGAAGTAGAGCTCGCCGTAGCGGACGTGCGAGTCGGCGGCGTAGGAGATCATCGTGGAGCCGTCGGCCGAGGCGCCGCGCGTGACGAGGTAGCTCGTGCACGCCTCGGCCGCGCGCGGACACGAGAGGGCGGCGAGGGCGACGGCGAGCGCGAGCCGGCCGGGCCGGGGGGACGGGCGGAAGGGGCGGGGCAGCATCGGGGGAGGCTAGCATCCGCGCCGGCGGCGCCGATGCCCGTCAGCCGGGCCCGGACCTCGTATCCTCCGGGACCGTGGAGAACGTGAAGGCGACCTCGCGTCGCGGGCGCCTCGGCGCGCTCCGGCCGGCCCGGCGCGGTCCGGCCCTCGTGGCCGTCGCCGGGCTCCTTTCCGCGTGCGCCGGTTCCGCGCCTCACACGATCTCCTGGCCCGGCGGCGGCGCCCCCGCCGCGGCGCACGGCGAGAGGATCCGGAGCTGGCCGCAGGCCGTCTCCTCCGTCGCGGAGACGATGAGGGGTCCGCTCGGGCTGCCGCTGACCGGGTTTTCCGTTCGCTTCTTCGACGGCAGGGAGGCCCTCGAACGGGGCCTCGTCGAGGCGGGCAGCGCGCCCGAGATCTCCCGGCGGGCGGCTGCGACGTTCGACGCCGTCGGCAGGCCGGACGGCGTCTACGTGAACGAACGTCGGCTCGCGCGCGCCGGCTGGACCACCCGGGTCGCGATCCTCGCCCACGAGCTCGGTCACGTCCTTCAGTACGAGCTCGTCGGAGGGCGTCGCAGCGCGTCGGACCAGTGGCTCCGCGAGGGGTTCTCGGAGTGGATCTCGTTCGGGGTCCTCGCCCGCCTTCAGCTGGCGAGCGAAGGCCGGAGACGGGGCGACGCGCGTCGGGCGGTGGCGCTCGCCGGCGCGGCCCGCCTCCCCGCTCTCTCGGAGCTCGCGACCTGGGACGCGTGGGTCCGCTACCAGGCGGAGCGACCGGCTCTGCCGCTCTACCCGTACGCGTATCTGGCGGTCGACCTCCTCGTCGAGCGCCACGGCGTCGACGCCGTCCTCGGCTACTTCCGGAGCTTCACGTCGTCGAACGACGCGGAGGGGCTCTTCCGCGCCGCTTTCGGCGGGACGCGGAGCGAGCTCGAGACGGCGCTCCGGATTCGGCTCGGGGAGCGCTGACCCGTCAGGCGCCGTTCGCCGCCTCGCCCTTCCGGATCACGAGCTCCGACAGCGGTCGCCGCTCCTTCGGCCGCGGGGCATCGGCGGGCCACCCGAGGGGCGTGAACGCGACGGGAACGATCCCGTCCGGGAGGGCGAGGACCTCGCGCGCCGCGGCCGGGTCGAACGCGGCGACCGTCTCGAGGACCTCCTCGAGGAGCTCCTCGGGAACGGGATCGCGGCGGAAGGCGCGGACGCTGTAGCGGGCGGCGGCGAGGGCGCGGAAGTCCAGCGGCCGACCGTAGCGCCGGACGCGCGAACGCTACGACTCGCGCGACGCCGAGAGGAAGGGGCCGGTCCGCAGGAGCGCGGCGGAGACGTCCTCGGCGACGGAGCCCGGGGCCGGCTCCGTCCGGAGGAAGAACGTGCCCGTCCCGGGATAGGCGCAGAAGTGGCGGAGGCGCGCCGGGTCGGGCATTCCGCGAAGGACGTCCTCGAGAGCGCCGGAGAGGTCGGCCCCGCGCCAGAGGAGGAGGAACCGCAGGCCCGCGACGTCGACTTCTCGCCGCTCCATCTCGCCGCTCGCGGCGATTCCGGCGCGTCGCTCGTCAGAAGCTCGGACGACGTGCCCCTCGCCCCGGAACGGGCGGGTGGTGAAGACGTTCAGGAAGAGGCGGTCGCGGACCCCGAGGAGGCGCGAGACGGGAAGGTAGAGGAGCGAGTGACGCGGGCTGAGCGTGAAGACGCCCCGTGCCTCGGTCCAGTCCCCCGCGAGGCGGAACGTGAAGTTGTGGCCGATGACCCCGCCCACGTTCACGTACTCCGTCGAGACGGGGCGGAGCGCCTCCTCGAGGCCGCCCGCGATCGAGGCGGCGATCGCGCGGTTCCGTTTCGTGCCCCGGAAGTGGCCGAGGGTCGCGGCGATCGCGAGGAGGACGAGCCCGGCGACGAGCGGAGGGCTCACCGGGCGACCTCCGGGCGCGCGAGGAGCCGGGCGGCGAGCGGCGCGAGGTCGAGGCGGAGGAGGTCGTCGCGGGTGCGGAGCGCGCCGGGGACGTGGCCCGCCGTGACGAGCGGCAGGCCCGCG
The DNA here is from genome assembly GCA_017999215.1 of Thermoanaerobaculia bacterium. GTDB lineage: Bacteria > Acidobacteriota > Thermoanaerobaculia > UBA5066 > UBA5066 > UBA5066. The sequence continues at coordinate 7,475 of JAGOBQ010000048.1, read as the reverse complement.
AGCGGAAGGGAGAGGCGCGCCGGGGAGCCCGCGCCGTCGCGTTCGTTCCGGCAGACGGTGGAGAGAGAGATGTCGAGGCGGGCCAGCGCCTCCGCGATCCGCGCCGCCTCGGCGACCGAGAGGAGGTCGGCGTTGACGACGACGGCGAGGAAGCTCCGCCGGGCGAAGAGGCCCTGGAGCCGCTCGAGCCGCTCCTTCATCGTCCCGAGCCTCGCGTGGACCGGATCGTCGGCCGGCGTGACGGCGCCGGCGGCGGCGGCCGACTCCGGGTTCACGCGGACGATCGCCTGCCGGCGGCCGAGGATCCTCTCGCGCAGGCCGCGAAGCTCGGCGACCCATCGGGCCGAGACGGACGGCATCGCGAGGAAGCGGAGGGAGAGCGCGGTCGGGGGCGTGTCCCAGACGACGACGTCGTACGACGGGGCGAGGACGCGGTCGACGTGCTCGATCGCGAGGAGGACGGCGTACTCCGCCGTCCCGGGCGAGAAACGGAGGACGTCGAAGAGGGAGTCGACGTTCAGCGCGGAGGCATGGGCGTAGGTCGCCTTCAGCTCCTCGCGGCTCGAGGCGAGGTGGCGCTCGACCCAGGCGCCGAGGTCGACCTCGAGGGCGAGGAGCCGCTCCTCGACCGGTGCCGGCTCCACCCCGAGCGGAACGCCGAGGAGGTCGCCGAGGTTGTGCGCCGGGTCGAGCGAGACGGCGAGGACGCGACGCCCCGCGCGGGCGAGCGAGACCGCGAGAGACGCGGAGAGCGTCGTCTTGCCGGTGCCCCCCTTGCCGAGGAAGAACGCGTTCCGCGCCACGCGTCCCTCCACCTCAGCCGGCGTCGAGCGTGCCGGCGAGCGCGGCGAGCGGGTCGTGCGCGAGATCGGCGCGCGAGGCGGCGACGCGGAGCTCGCGCTCGAGGAGGGGGAGAAGCTCCGCTGCGAGAGGGGCCGGGGGCGAGGGGAGTCCGACGAAGCCTCCGAAGACGAGGAGGGCGAAGACGTTCTCGAGCTCCTTCAGCTCGAGCTCGAGGACCGCCGTCGCCCGCTCCCTCTGGAGCCGGCGGACGGTGCGGACGGCCCTCTCGATCGAATCGAGCACGTGCGTCATCGGGCGGCCCGCGGGTCGTCCCTCAGGCCCGGGCCGGCTCGGGCGCTCCGGCCGGATCGACCTTCCAGCTCCGGAAGAAGCTCCCGACCATCGAGAAGCTGAGGACGAGCATGACGAGGTTCAGGGCGCCGACGACGACGCCGGTGACGACGCTTGCCGTCTTCGACGGGTCGGCGAAGAAGGTGGGGACGGCGACGACCTCGTACCAGACGAGCGCGCAGGTGACCGTGACCCAGAGGAACGCCGCGGGGACGAGGACGGCCGTCGTGTACCTCCGGTCGAGGCTCCTCTTCACCCAGACCGCGACGGTGAGCATGACGATCGAGGCGAGGAGCTGGTTCGCGCCGGAGAAGGCGGGCCAGAGGACGGCGTAGCCGCCGGAGCGCGCGAGGAAGATGCCGAGGAAGGCGATGACGAACGAGGCCGCCCACCGGTTCGAGAGGAGCCGGTAGAGCGCGGGGCGCGTCTCGCGGAGCGGCATCGCCATCTCCTGGACGATGTACCGGCCGAGGCGGTTCGTCGTGTCGAGCGTCGTCAGGGCGAAAGTCGAGACCCAGACGGCCGAGAAGAGCGTCATGAAGCTCATCGAGAGGAACGGGAGCTCGGCGGTGACCATCGCCGCGAACGACTGGACGAAGCGGTTCAGCGCCGGGGTCGTCATCAGCTTCGCGCCGAGCGCCTCGGCCCCGAAGGCCGCGATCGCGACGACGACGAGCGTCGAGAGGAACCCCTCGACGAGCATCGCGCCGTAGCCGACGAAGAGAGCGTCCTTCTCCTTCGCGAGCTGCTTCGCGCTCGTTCCCGAGGCGACGAGGGCGTGGAAGCCCGAGAGCGCCCCGCACGCGATGATGAGCGGGACGGTGGGCCAGAACGGGGAGGGCTGGCCCGCGATGAGGGGGGCGCTGAAGGCCGTGTAGGCGGGAATCGCGTCGAGGCCCCGGAAGCTCAGGAGGGCCGCGACGCCGCCGATGAGGAGGCCGAAGTAGAGGAAGTAGGAGGAGAGGTAGTCGCGCGGCTGGAGGAGGAGGTTCACCGGGAGCGTCGAGGCGAGGAGGATGTAGACGAAGACGAGGACGAAGTAGAGGTCCTTCGGCCAGGCGGCGGGAAAGAGGTTCCCCGCCTCGAACGCGAGGAGGATGAGCCCCGCCCCGACGAGCGAGCTCCACCCGAGCCCGAGCCGCGTCCTGTACATCAGGACGCCGGTGATCACCGCGGCGACGCAGAAGAAGACGAACGAGAAGAAGACGCGCCCGTCCTCTGCGAACTGGCCGGCGACGATGTCGCCGAACGCGGCGACGACGAGGACGCAGAGGAAGAGGAGGAACCAGCTGAACGTCCGGCCGGCCTTCCTCCCGAGGACGTCCTGCGCGACGAACTGGACGGAGCGCCCGTCGTAGCGGACCGACGCCGCGAGGGCGAGGTAGTCGTGGATCGCGCCGAGAAAGACGTTCCCGAACCAGATCCAGAGGAGGCCGGGAAGCCACCCCCAGGCGACCGCCATCGCCGGTCCCGTGATCGGGCCCGCCCCGGCGATCGACGCGAAGTGGTGCCCGAAGAGGACGTACTTGCTCGTCGGGACGTAGTCGACGCCGTCCGAGAGGCGCTGCGAGGGGGCGGCGGGAGCCTCGTGGCTCTTCAGGAGCCGGTCGCGGAGCCTCCGTCCGAACGTGAAGTAGGCACCGAGATAGAGCGCCAGGGCGAACAGGACGATCGTGGTCGTCATCGCGGATCCTCGTGCGGGCGCGCGGCGCGCGACTCCGCCGGCGCTCCGGCGGATGGATCACGGGTGCGGCACCCCCGGTCGGAAGCATAGGAGCTTCGGGAGGCACGGGAAAGGCCGCCGCGACCGGGCGAGGGTCAGAGGAACGCCCGGAGGCTCTCGTCGATCCCCTTGCGCATCTCGTACCAGAACGAGAGAGCCGCCTCGTGCCGGTCCTTCTCGAACGCCTCGGCCCAGCGGGCGAGCTCGGGGTCGGGGTCCTTCTCGACGTCGCGGCGCCGCGCGAGGTACGACGCGACGAAGTCGAGATCGCGCTCCGACTCCCAGAAGACGGAAGCGTTCCGGCTGTTGATCCGGCTCGCCGTGACGGCGATCGCCTTCAGGTACTCGTCCTTCAGGCCGTAGACCGACCCGACGATCTCCGGGAGCATCTCCTCGGCCCATCCGCGGTGGAAGCGGCAGACGCCGAGGTCGTCGATCGCGAGCTCGGCCATCATCCGCTCGGCGCAGACCTTCCCGAGCGTCCGCGGCGGGAAGAACTCGGGGCCGTAGAACATGTAGTACTTCCCCATCATCGGCATCGGGGCGAGCGCGCCGGGGGTCCAGTACTGGTTCGGCACCATCCAGCCGCGGCGGCCGGAGGCGAGGTAGACGAATCGGTCGAGGACCCGCGTCCCCTTCTCGCGGGCAACGCGCCGCCCCCACTTCCTCGGCCCCTCGGAGAGGTCGAGGAGGCCCCGCTTCCCTAGGATCGACTCGATCAGCTCGACGCCGAGCTCGGCGTTGTGCCCCGAGTCGGCGACGACGTCGAACCCCGCGGCGTCCCAGCGGGGGAGGCGCGTGACGCCGAGCTCCTCGGGCGTCAGCTCGCCCTCGAGGAGGCTCTCCATGAGCCACGCGAGGACGCCGCCGACCGAGATCGCGTCGAACCCCGCGGCGTCGGCCGCTCCGTTCAGGAGCTCGGCCGCGCGCTGGTCGAAGACGCCGCAGAGCGGCCCCATCGTCTGGTACGGCTCGAAGTCCTTCTTGTACTCGTCGCGCAGCTTCTTGCAGACCGCCGCGCAAGGCTCGCCGCAGGTCGACTGCTGCCGCTTCGCGATCGTCTCCTCGTTGAACTGCGCGAGGTAGTGCGGGACGACGAGGCGTTCCCAGAGCGCGATCCGCTCGCTCTCCGGGAGCGCGAGCGAGCGGTAGTTGAACGCCATGAGGCGCCCCTTCACCGTCGCGAAGTTGACGCCGAACGTCCCGCCCGTCTCGAACTTCGGGTCGAAGCGGTACTTCGTCGTCGCCTCGAAGTCCTTCGTCGCGAGCTTCTTTTCGTAGCGCTCCCGGAACCAGGAGTCGGCGACCGTCCGGTCGCGGAAGTCCTCGTCGACGAAGGTCCCCCCGTAGATCACCGCGGCGATCCCGTGTTCCTGGAGCATCTTCGAGCCCATGCCGCCCCGGCCCGCCCAGGTGTCGGCGTGGGTGAGCTTCCCCTTGACGACGGGGGCGCTGCCGATCGCGCCGAAGTCGGTGGACGCGGCGGCCGGGCCGACCGCGAGGACGCGCGGGTCGGTCTCGTAGCGGGAGCCGAACCGCTCGAGGACCTCCTCCATCAGGCCGTAGAAGCCGCCGCGCCCGCGGCCCCACGCCCGCGCGAGGTCGACCGGCGCGACCTCCACGTCGACCTCCTCGCCGTGGCGGCGGTTCAGATAGAGGATCGACGGCGTCGGGGCCTTCCCGACGAGGCTCAGCATGTTGAGGCCGAGGTTGTCGAAGACGAGCGCGGCCCCGCCCAGGCTCGAGACGTAGAAGCCGCGCCAGGCGGGCGAGAAGCCGGTGACGACGAGGCGGTTCGAGCCGGGGAGGATCGACCCGGCGAAGAGCCCCGCGCCGAAGTTGAGGCTCCGGTGCCTGTCGGAGAGGTGGATGCCGAGGTCCACCGGCCCGAAGTAGTCGCCGACGCGGTAGCGCCGCAACCGGTAGAACCCTGTCGACGGGTCGACGAAGAGGACGCGCTGGGCGTGGTCCATCGGGAGCCTCGTCTTCGATTCTAGGGGGCCGCGGCGGGGTCTGCGGGAGGGACGGTGCCCGGAAGGGCGCCGACGAGCATGTCGACGAACGCGCGGACCTTCGCCGGCATGAGGCGCCGGCCCGGGAAGAGGGCCCAGACGGTGTGCGGCGGCAGGCACCAGCCGGGAAGGACGCGGCGCAGGTCGCCGCGCTTCACGGAGGGCGCCGCGAGGAGGTCGGGGACGGACGCGATCCCGGCTCCGGCGCGTGCGAGCCGGATCAGGAGCTCGGGCGAGTTCGCGGCGACGCGCCCCGGCGGCACTCCCTCCCAGCTCCGATCGCCCTGGAGGAGCCTCCAGCGGGCCGGCTCGCCGTCGCGCCCGAGGAGCCGGAGGGCGTCGTGCCGCGCGAGGTCGTCGGGCGAGGCGGGGTCTCCTCGCTCCGCGAGGTACGCGGGCGAAGCGTAGAGGCCGATCGGGAAGACGCCGACGCGGCGCGTGGCGAGAAGCGCGTCGTCGGGAGGCGTGCCGATCCGCACCGCGACGTCGACGTTCTCGCCGAGGAGGTCGACGCGGCGCGCGGAGAGGTCCAGCTCCAGCGAGACCGCCGGGTGCATCGCCGTGAACGCGGCGAGCGCGTCGGCGAGGAAGAGGATCGCGAGGTCGCTCGGCATGGCGACGCGCAGCCGCCCGAACGGCGCCTCCTTCCGGTGCTCGGCGAGGGCGGCGACGTCCTCGACCTCGGTGGCCACCTGCCGCGCGTGCTCGAGGACCCGCTCGCCGAGCTCGGTGAGCCGGAGCCGGCGGGTCGTCCGGACCATGAGCCGTTCGCCGAGCGTCTCCTCGAGGAGCGAGATCCGCCTCGAGACCGTCGACTTCGGAAGGCCGAGCCGTTCGGCGGCGCGGCTGAAGCTTCCCCCGTCGGCCACCCGGGCGAATATCAGGAGGTCGTTCGGGTCTAATTGTTTCATTGACGGAATAATGATATCCAATTCGACGCCTATCGTTCAGTTCGAATGGACCGTATCTTCTCCGTGGCACTGAGACAGGGCCTCAAGGAGACGAACATGAAGATCCTCCAGATCAACGCGAGCGCCCGGAGCGAGGGGGCGAACTCCACCCGGGTCGCGAATGCCGTCGTCCAGCGCCTGCTCGCGGCGAACCCCGATTCCTCCCTGACCGTGCGGGACCTCGCGAGGGAGCCGGTCCCGGTCCTCGACGCCGCGGAGCTGGGCGCCCTTTTCGCTCCACCCGAGGGGCGGACGCCGGAGCAGGCCGGGTCCGTCGCGACGCGGGACGCCCTCATCGCCGAGGTGAAGGAAGCCGACGCGATCGTCCTCGGCGTCCCGATGTACAACCTCGGGAACCCGGTGCAGCTGAAAGCGTGGATCGACGCGATCGCCCGCGCGGGCGTCACGTTCCGCTACACGAAGAGCGGTCCCGAAGGCCTCCTGAAGGGAAAGACCGCGTATGTCGCATTCGCGCGGGGCGGGCGCTACCGCGGCACGCCGGCCGACGCGCAGACGCCTTACCTGAAGACGATCCTCGGGTTCCTCGGCATCACCGACGTCCGCTTCATCTACGCCGAGGGGCTGAACATGGGCGAGGAGGCGACCCGGAAGGGGTTCGCCGAGGCGGAAGCCGACCTCGAGCTGGCGCTCGCCGCCTGACGGCGCCGAACGGGAGAGACGAGCATGACGAAGACCGCGAACACAGTGTCCCCGACGACGTCGATCTCGGCGCCGACCGCCGCCCCGCGGGAGGAGAAGGTCCTCTCGTCCCGCTCCGTCGAGCGCCTCGTCGCCGGGACGGCGACCTCCGACGGCGCCGGCGTGAAGCTGACGCGCCTCCTCTCCCAGCCGCTGCAGCGGCGGCTCGACCCGTTCCTGATGCTCGACGCGTTCGGGAGCGACGACCCGGACGACTACATCGCCGGCTTCCCGGACCACCCGCACCGCGGCTTCGAGACGGTGACCTACATGGTCGCCGGGCGGATGCGGCACCGCGACAGCGCCGGGCACGAGGGGCTCCTCGAGAACGGCGGCGTCCAGTGGATGACGGCCGGGCGCGGCGTCGTCCACTCGGAGATCCCGCAGCAGGAAGAGGGTGTGATGGAGGGGTTCCAGCTCTGGCTGAACCTCCCCGGCCGCGACAAGATGCAGGCCCCCTGGTACCGCGACTTCGGCGCGGCCGACCTCCCGCGCTTCACGCTGGGCGGCGTGACGGCCACGGTCATCGGCGGCGAGAGCCACGGAGTCGCGGGCGCGGTGAGGCGCGAGGCGACCGAGCCGCTCGTCCTCGACCTCTGGCTCGAGCCGGGCTCCCGGTTCGAGCAGCCGCTGCCTCCCGGCCACAACGCGTTCCTCGTCGTCTACCGCGGCTCGGCGACGGTCGGCGGGAAGACGCTCGAGCCCGGAAAGCTCGCGGTCCTCGCGAACGAGCCGGCGGCCGACGGCGTCGTCCTCGAGGCGGCGGAGGCGTCGAAGGCTCTCCTCGTCGCGGGGCGGCCCCTCGGCGAGCCGATCGCGCAGTACGGCCCCTTCGTCATGAACACGCAGGAGGAGATCTACCAGGCGGTGAGCGACTACCGCGACGGACGTCTCGGATGAGCCTCGCGGCGCCGGAGCGGAAGGGGAGGGACCGAATGAACGCCGACTCGAACGAAC
>JAGOBQ010000047.1 GCA_017999215.1 Thermoanaerobaculia bacterium | reverse complement strand
AGGAGGTCGTCCTCTCGCTCGGCGCCTTCGAGACGCGCCTCTTCGAGGACATCCTCGGGAGCCTTCTCGGCCTCCCGGAGGACACCGCGGGCGCCCTCCGGATCACGGCGCTCGGCGACGGCCCCGGAATGATCGCTTCCAGCCGGACCTACACCGAGGAGCCGGGCAAGAGCTACGGCCTCGCCATCGGCCTCCTCGGCAGCTCCGAGGCGGAGCCCGGGGATGAAGCGGCCCTGACGTTCCTCTCGGGGGGCCCCCGGACGCGGACGAACCTCGGATTCCTCGAGACCCGTGGCCTCGAGACGGTGGCGGAGGTGACGCTCTTCGATGGGTCGGGCTCCATCCTCGCCACCCGGGAGCTGACGGTCGAGGCCTTTCAGGCGGTCCAGTGGAACGACGTCTTCGCGGAGATGGGCATCGCCCCGGTCGAAGAGGCCTCCGCGACGGTGAGCGTCGCCCGCGGGGGGGCGCTCCTCGTCCACGCGACCCGCGTCGACAACGCGACGAACGACGGGAGCTTCCTCCCCGCCCGCGTCTTCCGCTCCAGGCCCGTCACCCCGACTTCTGTCCGCTGACCAGCTCGAAACCGTGGAGGAAGCCGGCGCCGGCGTCCTCCACGCGGACGTCGGCGAAGCCGGCGGCCGCGAGGAGCGCCGCCACCTCGACACCGTCGCACGGCTCGACCGCCGAGCCCCGCGTCCACCCCAGGACCGCCACGACGAACCGTTCCTGGAGCCGGTCGAGGAGCCGCTTCCAGCGGGGCCCGCCGCCGCTCGTCAGGACGACGGCGCGCCCGCCGTCCGCGAGGCGCGCCGCGACGGCGGCGACGAAGGCCGCGCGCTCGGCCCGGGGCACCAGGTAGAGGACGTCGACGATCGAGGCCGCGTCGAACGTCTCTCCGTGAAGCTCCGAAAGCTCGCACGCCCGGAACGTCCGCCGCGGCGAGCGGCCGAGCCAGGTCTCGGCCCGCGAGACCTTCCCCGCGTCGGGGTCGATGCCGACGTAGGCGCCGGAGGCGCCGCGCGCGTCGAGGAGGAAGGCGAGGAGGCCGGGTCCGCATCCGACGTCGAGGAGCGCGCGCTCTTCCGAGAGAGCCGCGACGACGCGCGGCCAGGGCGCGCTCCACCGCCGAACGGCGAGGTGTAGGCGCGCGGCGGCGGGCAGGGCCGAGGCCGCTCGGAAGACTTTCCACGGTCCGGGGAGCGTCCGCGCCGTCGGGTGCGCCACAGGCCGTAGAGTAATCTCCGTTCCCTCTGTGCGAGGCCTCCCGTGTTGAGCCGAACGAGCTTCCCCTGGCCGTGGCGCGGTCCGGAGAACCGGAAGCTGACGCTCGTCGTCCTCCTCTGGCTGGCCACGCTCCAGCTCTGGGCGTTCGTCTCGATCCGCGCGCTTTCGCTCGGCCGGCCCTCGCCGTGGAGCGAGGAGGCGACGCGGCGCGCTCCGGCCTTCGCCCGCTTCGACTCGGGCTGGTACAACTCGATCGTCGAGAAGGGCTATCCCCCGCCCCCCGCCGTAGGGGCCCAGTCGGAGCACGCCTTCTTTCCCCTTTATCCGATGACCGCTCGCGCGATCCACCTCGCGACCGGTCTCGACTCGTTCCGGGCCGCCGTCCTCGTCAGCTGGGCCGCCCTCCTCCTCGCCATGCCGCTCCTGGCCGCCGAGGCGCGCGAACGCTTCGGCGAGCGGGCCGCCCTGGGCGCGCTCCCGTTCCTCCTCCTCTACCCCGTCGCCTTCTTCTTCGCCGCGGTCTACACCGAGTCGCTCTTCCTCCTCCTCGCGCTTCTCGCGTTCCGCGCCACCCGACGGGACGCGCTCGCCCTCGCGCTTCTCTTCGGCGTCCTCCTCGGCCTCACCCGCGCCCCCGCCGTCGCGGTCGGGCCGGGCCTGGCGGTCGCCTGGTGGCTGGCCGGGGCGACCGGTGCGCGCCGCGCGGCGGGGGCCGCGCTCCTTCTCGTCGCACCGCTCGCCGGCGTCCTCGCCTGGATCTTCGGAATCGGTCTCTTGCAGGGAGAGCCGATGCTCTTCTTCCGGTCGATGGGCGCGTGGCGCGCCTCCGCGGGCAACCCCCTCGCAGGGGCTCTCGCGTTCGTCCTCGAGCCGGTCCGCATGCTCCGGACCGGATGGTTCCTGGAGCACCCGGGCGCCGTCGCTCCGTTCGTCCACTTCGGACTCTTCGCGCTCCTCGGAGCGCTCCAGCTCCGGATGCGCCGATGGGCCGACGCCGCGTGGACGGCGGGGGTCCTCGGCCTCGCCGTGGCGACCGGGACCGCCGACGGCATTCCGCGCTACACGCTCACCGTCTACCCGGGCCACTTCGCCGCCGCCGCCCTCTGCGAGGGCCGGCCCCGTTTGAAGGCCCTCTGGCTCGGAGCGTCGCTCGCGCTCCTCCTCCTCAACTCCGCGTTCTTCGTAAACTGGCACTTCGTCTCGTAGCGATGCGGCCTCTCCGATCGGTCTCCCTCGTCGTCCCGATGCGCAACGAGGAGCGGAGCCTCCCCCACCTCCTGCGCGTCGCTCGGGAAGCGCTCGAGCGGCACGCGGACGAGTGGGAGATCGTCCTCGTCGACGACGCCTCGTCCGATTCGACCCTCGCCCTGGCCTCGGAGGCCGCTGGCGCCGATCCGCGCGTTCGGGTCGTGCGGCATGCCGCGAATCGGGGGCTCGGCGGCGCGCTGAAGTCCGGCTTCTCGGCCGCGTCGAGGGAGTGGGTCCTCTACTCCGACTGCGATCTCCCGTGGGACCTGGAGGAGACGGGGCGCGTCTTCCGCGCCGCCGAGCTGACGGGCGCCGACGTCGTCTCCGGCTATCGCCACGACCGGACCGGCGAGGGGACGCTCCGGACGATCTACTCGTTCCTCTACAACGGGCTCGTCCACCTCGCGTTCGGCTTCCCGATCCGAGACGTCAACTTCTCCTGCAAGCTCGTCCGCCGCTCGCTCCTCGCGGAACTCCCCCTCGAGAGCGAGGGCTCGTTCATCGACGCCGAGCTGCTCGTCCGCCTCCGGAACCGGGGCGCCGTCATCCAGCAGATCGGCCTCGACTATTTCCCGCGGACGCGCGGCGTCTCCACGCTCTCCTCGCCGCGGACGATCCTCCGCATCCTCCGCGACCTCGCGCGCCTCGTCCCGACGCTCCGCGGCGAGCGCCGCCGCCCCGCGCCGTGACGCGGCTCGTCCTGAACGCCGACGACGCCGGCCTCGCGCCCGGCCTCTCCCGGCGGATCGCTCGTCTCCTCGCCGCGGGCCGGCTGGGGGGGACGAGCCTCCTCGCCTGCGGAGAGGCGTTCGACGAGGCGGTCCTCGCGCTGCGGGAGGCGGGCGTCGCCGACGCGGGCGTCCACCTCTGCCTCGTCGGAGGCGAGGCGCCGCTCTCGCCCCCGGGGCGCGTGCGCGGGATCGCCCCGGGAGGGCGTTTCCCGCGCTCGTGGCCCGCCGTCGCGGCGCGGGTCGCGTCCGGCCTCGCCCCGGTCGCGGAGGTGGAGCGGGAGTGGGAGGCGCAGGTCGTCGCCGTCCTCTCGGCGGGCCTGCGCGTCACGCACCTCGACGCGCATCAGCACCTGCACCTCCTTCCGCGCCTCGTCCCGATCGCCGTCGCGCTCGCGCGGCGCTTCGACGTCCCGTACGTCCGGGCGCCCCGCGGGGACGACCCGGCCGCGATCGCCGATCCCGGCTTCGCGGGAAGCGCCCGGGCAAGGCTCCTCGCGCTCTTCGGCGCAGGCGCCCGGCGGCTCCTCGCGCGGGCCGGACTTCCGGAGCCTCCGCGCGTCCTCGGCCTCGCGGAGGCGGGCCGGATGGACCTCCCGCGCTGGCGGACGCTCCTCGACGCGCTGCCGTCCGAGGGGACGTTCGAGGTCGTCCTCCACCCCGGCGTCGAGGACGCCGCGGCGCGCCTGCGCTACCCGTGGGGATATGCGTGGGAGGAAGAGGCCGCCGCCCTCGAGGACGACGGCCTCACCGGAGCGATGTCGGCGCGGGGCGTGGCGCGCGTCCGCTTCGCGGAGCTCTCGCGCTCCTGAGGCGCACCCCGAGCTACCAGGGGACGACCTTCTCGTCGCCCTTCTTCGCGTCCTTCTTCAGCTCGCCGGCCGGCAGCGAGAACGGCAGCGCGACGTCCATCGTCTTGTTCTTCAGGACGAGCGTGTAGCTCCCCGGCTTCCAGACTCCGGTCGGCGCCTCGAAGAAGAGGTCCCCCTGGATGAGCCAGCTCGGCCCGCCGGAGGCCTCGTCCTGCACGACCGATCCGCCCGGAACCGTGAAGAAGCGCAGGCTCTCGAACTGCGTCGGCCTCGAGAAGTAGTTGTCCAGCGGGTCCCGAGCGACCGACGCCCTCCGGACGAGCTGGAGCGGGTCCCGGACTCCCTCCGCGAACCTCTTCTGGCCCGGGAGCGGGATCCTCTCGCCGTCCGGCCCGAGGAGAGCGACGTCCTCGCGGTTCAGGTTGACGGCCTTCCCCTCCGCGGCGAACGCGAGCTCGAGGAGGAGCCAGGGCTCCTTGTCGAACGTCTGGTTCGCGAACCGCCACGAGAGGACCGCCTTGACGGCGTCGTCCTGGTAGCGGACGACGGTCTTCCCGAGGCGCTTGACGGGGGACGCCTTCTCCGCCGCGACGGCGGAGCCGGCGAGGGTCGTGAAGACGAGAAGTGCGATCCAACGGCTGGCGCGGGTCATCGGAACCTCCTCACCGTCCCCGCGCGAGGTCGATCCTGCGCGGCGGGACGGACTGAGACGACGTCTAGCACATCCCGCGCCAACGCGTCGGGAGACGGCGTCAACGGGAGGCGCTCCTTTCGCGTCTCTAGGTCTGTCCGGACCGGCCGACCGGCGCCCCCGGACGCGGAAGGAGCAACGATGAGGAACGGAACGTCACACAGGGGATTCGCCGCGGGCGCCGCGGTTCTGGGACTCCTCCTCGCGGCCGGCACGGCGCTGGCCGGGCCGGCGGGGCGCCGCGGCGGCGCGGCCGGCGGCGAGCTCCGGGGCGCCCTCGAGGCCCTCGACCTCTCCGACGGCCAGCGGGCGAAGCTGAAGGAGCTCCTCGGGGAGGAACGGGAGCGCCGCGAGGCTCTCCGGCGCGAGAGCTGGGACGCCCGCCAGGCTCTCCGCGCGGCCGCCGAGGCGCCCTCTCCCGACGTGGCCGAGGTGGGACGCGCCTACCTCCGCCTCCGGGAGAGCCGCCAGGCGAACGTCGAGGCCCGCGAGAAGACGAAGGAGAGGATCGCGTCGATCCTGACCGACGAGCAGAAGGCGAAGCTCGAGGAGCTGCGTTCGCGACGCGGTTCGCAGCGCGACGGGCGCCCGGGCCGCGCCGGTCGGGATCGCGGATTCCGCGGTCCCCGGCCTCCCGTCCGCTGACCCGATTCGGCGCTCTCTCCTGGAAGCCCACGCGCCCCGCCCGGTTCAATCCTGACCGGGCGGGGTGTCCTCCCGATCCGCGACGACCGCCTGCGGCCGCCCCCTTCCCGCCGCCACGGACCGGTTTCGACCCCGCCGCTTCGCCTCGTAGAGGGCGGCATCCGCGGCGGAGGTCAGCCGAGACGGCGGGCCGGCTCCCGGAACGAGGGACGCGACCCCGGCGCTGACGGTCACAACGGCGTTCGGACCTCCCGGATGGGGGATGCGGAGCGCCTCGACCCTCGTCCGGAGCTGTTCGGCGACAACATATGCGTCCGCGAGAGTCAGGCCCGGCAGGAGAGCGACGAACTCCTCGCCGCCATATCGCGCGACGAGGTCCCCGGCCCGTCGGAGCCGATCGGAGAGCGCATCGGCCACGCGACGCAGGCACTCGTCGCCGGCCGGGTGGCCGAGCGCGTCGTTGTAGGCCTTGAAGAAGTCGACGTCGAGGAGGATCTCCGCCAGCGGGAGGCCGAACCTCCGGCAACGCCGCCACTCCTCCTCGAGCCGCCGGTCGAAGTGACGCCGGTTCGCGATTCCCGTGAGCGAGTCGGAGAGGGACAGCTCCTCGAGCCGGGCGTTCGCCTCGGCCAGCGCCTCCGTCTTCTCGGCGACGAGCCGGTTCAGCTGGCTCTCCTGCGCCGCCATCCGGCGGATGCGCAGCCGGTGGAGGGCGTAGGCGAAGAGGAGCGCCGCGAGGACGACGAAGACCCGGAACGCGACGGTCTGGGTGAGACGCGGCCGGACCCGGACCTCGAGCGTCGTCGCGGCGGGGCTCCGGAGTCCCGCGTCCGCGACGGCGGCCACCTCGAAGAGGTAGCGGCCGGGCGGAAGTGCCGTGTAGCTCGCGAATCGCCGGCGCGTGACGCTCCATCCGTCGTCGAAGCCGACGAGCCGATGCCGGTAGGAGAGCCGCGCTGCGCCGCCCAGCAGCGGAGCTGCGAATCCGATCTCGAGCCGGCGGGCGCCCGGCGCGAGGACGGCGCGATCGCCGATCGAGACCGGCGTCCCGTCGACGACGACCCGCTGGAGGACGACCGGCGGAGGAGGGGCGCTCGGGCGAAGGAGTCTCGGATCGACGATCGCCACCCCGTTCGCGGTGGGATACCAGAGGCGTCCATCTCGGGCCCGGAGCGCCGCGGGCTGCGTCGTCCCGTTGCACTGCCGGCTCGGCATGCCGTCCGCCACGCCGAAGGAGAGTCGGCCGAACGGGCCCCGCGATGTCGCGTCGGCCTTCTTCAGGCTCGCCGCCGGGAACCGGTAGACGCCCTTGTTGTTGCTCGTCCAGAGGCCGCCCGCGCCGTCCTCGAGGATCGAGAAGACCTGGTCCCGCGCGAACGCCTCCGGCGCGAGGAACGTCTCGACCACCCCTCCGCGGATGCGGCTCAGCCCGTCGGCCGTCCCGACCCAGACGTCCCCTTCCGCGTCCTCGTGAAGGGCGAAGACCGCGTCGCCCGCGAGGCCGTCCGCGGCCGTGAACGACGCGACGGCTCCGTCCTTCGAGACGAGCAGGCCGCGGCCGGCCGTGCCGACCCAGAGGCTCCCGTCGCGCGACTCCATCAGGACGTTCGCGCCGCCGGCTCTTCGCGAGAGCTCCGACGCCGGCAGCGCCCGGCCGTCACGGAAGGACGCCAGGCCGGTCCGCGTGCCGACCCACATCGTGCCGTCGCGTGTCCGGGCGATCATCCGGACGTCCTCGTCCGCAAGGCCCTCCCGCAGGCCGATCCTCTCCGTCCGCCCGTTCCGCACCCGGAAGACGCCGGCCCCGGACGTCCCGACCCAGAGCGCGCCGCCCTCGTCCTCGCCGATCGTCCGGACTCGCCGGCTCCCGACGCGGAAGCGTTCGTTCATCGGCACGCAGCGACCGCCTTCGCACAGGTGGAGCCCGCCGCCGTCCGCTCCGACCCAGACGCGGCCGCGCGAGTCCTGGAAGACGGCGCGCGCGAGCTCGCCCACGAGCCCCTGCTCGGCCCCGAGCGTCGTGAAGACCCCCTCGCGCATCCGGATGAGCCCGCCACGCGTCCCGAGCCAGAGGTTCCCTTCTCGGTCCTCGAGGAGCGAGATGACGAAGTCCGTCGCCTTCTCCTCCACGACGGGAGAAAAGGCCTCGACCTTCTCCCCGCGGAGCCGGAAGAGCCCGCGCCCTTCCGTTCCGGCCCAGGTCGTTCCGGAGCGGTCCCTCAGGAGGCAGCGGACCCAGCCGCCCGCGAGGCCGTCGCCGATCCGAATGGTCCGGCTCCCGTCGCGATCCAGCCGCGTCACGCCGGAAATCGAGCCGATCCAGAGGGTCCCGTCCTCGTCTGCGGCGAGCGCGGTGATCGGGAGCTCGACTCCCGGGGGAACCCTCGCGTCGCTCCACCTTCCGTCCCGGAACGCCCGAAGGCCCGGCCCGCCGGCCCAGACGGTCCCGTCGGCGAGCTCCGCGAACGCGAGGATGGCTCCGGGGCCGAACCCCTGTTCGTCGCCGAACGCTTCGAGGCGTCCGTCCGACCAGCGCGCCACGCCCCGATCCGTGCCGATCCAGACAGCCCCGGACCGCTCGCGGAAGGCGCTCGTCACGTTGTCGGACGGCAGGCCCGACTCGCGCCCGAAGACCTCGACCACGCCGTCCTTCAGGCGACCGACGCCTCCCCGGCTCGTCCCGAACCAGATTCCGCCCGAGACGTCCTCCGCGAGGCACTGGGTGACGTTCGTCCTCATCGCGGGGAACGTCTGGCGGTCCCAGACCTGGAACTCCTCGCCGTCGAATCGGACGAGTCCCTCGTAGGTCCCGAGCCAGAGGTAGCCCTCGGCGGACTGTACGAGGGCGAGGACGGACGCCTGCGGAAGCTCCTCCCGGAAGATGGTCCTCGCGAAGGCATGCGGCGGACGCGACGGGTCGAGGGCCGGCGCCGGACCCGCCAGCAGCGCGAGCGCCGCGGCGAGCAGCAGCATCGCCCGGGTCCTGCCGGGTCGAACCGATCCGCCTCGTGGGGTCCGCGCCCGCATCGTCGGACTCCTTCCTTCATCCCGGCGCCCACCGCAGGCCGGATGAGGGATTATCGGCCCGGGCTGCCGGCGTGAGGCACGGCGAAGGGCCATCCCGGAGCCCCCTATAATCGCCGCTCACGAAAGCGCCAGGGACCCGTGCTCGCACCGGCGAGGCGCCCAGGAGACACGAGAGATGAGCAGCATTCCCTCCACGACGTACGACGTCGTCGTCATCGGTTCCGGTCCGGGCGGCTACGTCGCCGCCATCCGCGCCGCGCAGCTCGGCCTCAGGACCGCGATCGTCGAGAAGGACGCGAAGGCCCCCGGCGTCGGCCTGGGCGGCACCTGCCTCCACCGCGGCTGCATCCCGACGAAGGCGATGCTCAAGTCGGCGACGCTCTTCGACGAGGTCAAGCACGCCTCCGACTTCGGCGTCCGGACGACGGGCGTCGAGCTCGACTTCGAATCGGTCCGCCGCTTCCGAGACAAGGTCGTCATCAAGGGGGCCCGGGGCGTCGAGTACCTCATGAAGAAGAACGGGATCGCCGTCGTCGCCGGCGTCGGACGACTCGACGGCCCCGGCCGCGTCGCGGTCGCCGGGCCCGAGGGCGGGAAGGTCCTCGAGACGAAGAACGTGATCCTCGCGACCGGCTCCGCCCCGCGCGACCTTCCGTTCCTGAAGGCCGATGGCGTGAAGATCCTCAACTCGGACCACGTCCTGAAGTCGACCCGCGTGCCGAAGTCGGTCCTCGTGATCGGCTCGGGCGCCGTCGGCTCCGAGTTCGCGTCGTGCTACTCGCGCTACGGCGCGAAGACCGTCCTCGTCGAGGTCCTTCCCCGCCTCCTCCCCGTCGAGGACGAGGAGGTCTCGAAGGAAGTCGAGAAGTCGTTCAAGAAGAAGGGAATCGAGTGCTGGACCGGGACCGCCGTCGAGGCCGTCGCCGAGAACCCCGACGGCACGCTCAAGGTCGCCGCGAAGACCTCGGCCGGCGAGTCGAAGAGCTGGGACGTCGAGTGGGTCATCCTCGCCGTCGGGCGGCGTCCCGTCACCGAGGGGCTCGGCCTCGAGGCGGCGGGCGTCGCGACCGAGCGCGGCTACGTGAAGGTCGACGCCTTCCAGCGGACGAACGTCGCGAGCGTCTGGGCCATCGGCGACTGCACGCCGACGATCTGGCTCGCGCACGTCGCTTCCGCCGAGGCGATCGTCGCCGCCGAGACGATCGCGGGACATCGGACCGAGCCGATCAATCGCGACCAGGTGCCCGGCTGCACCTACTGCGACCCCGAGGTCGCCTCGATCGGCCTCACCGAGGCGAAGGCGAAGGAGCGGGGGTTCGACGTGAAGGTCGGACGGTTCGGATTCCAGGTCCTCGCGAAGTCGGCCATGGAACACACGAACGAGGGGTTCGTGAAGATCGTCTCCGACCGGAAGTACGACGAGGTCCTCGGCGTCCACATCGTCGGCCCGCACGCGACCGAGCTCATCGGCCAGGCCGCGGCGTTCCTCCGCTGCGAGGCGACCACCGAGGAGATGGTCCGGACGATCCACGCTCACCCGACGCTCTCGGAGGCGCTCCACGAGGCGGCCGAGGCGGTCGACGGGCACAACATCCACGGCTGAGGCGGGGATTCCCCGTCCCGACGTACGCGCGCGGCCCCTCGGGCGCGCGCGTACGCCGGCCGACGCCGAGGCGCGATGAGGATCCTTCAGCTCTCTCCCAAGGTCCCCTGGCCTCCGGAGGACGGGGGGCGCGTCGCGTCGCGGATCCTCGCGCTCTCGCTCCTCCGTGCCGGCTCCGAGGTCCGGCTCCTCTCCCTGAACCCGCAGAAGCACCGCGTCGAGACCACGGCCCTCCCGGACGAGGCCCTCGCCGTCCGCCTCGAGACGGTCGAGCACGACACCTCGCTCTCCGTAGGCGGCTTTCTCGGGAGCCTCCTCCGCGGGACTTCCTACAACGTCGACCGGTTCCGATCCGCCGCATTCGAACGGCGGATCGTCGTGGCCGTCCACGAAGAGCCGCCCGAGGTCGTCCTTCTCGAAAGCCTCTACCTCCTCCCCTGCCTCCCGGCGCTCCGCCGCGCGACCCGGGCGCCCGTCGTCCTCCGCTCCTTCAACGTCGAGCACGAGATCTGGGACCGGCTCATCCCCGGGGAGCGAAACCCCGTCCGGCGACTCCTTCTCGCGCACCTCGCCTGTCGCCTCCGCGCGTACGAGGTCGCCGCCCTCGACGCTCCCGACGCGATCGTCCCGGTCACGGCCGAGGACGCCGAGACGTACCGTCGGCTCGGGGCGACGGTCCCGATCCACGTTGCCCCCGTCGGCCTCGAGACGGCCCTCGTTCCCGACCGTTCGGGAGAGGGCCAGCGCGAGACGCTCGTCTTCCTCGGCGCCCTCGACTGGAGACCGAACCTAGAGGGCGTGCGCTGGTTCCTCGATCGCGTCTGGCCCGCCATCCGGGCGGCCATCCCACGGGCGCATCTCGTCGTGGCCGGCAGCAACCCGCCTTCCGGACTCGAGAGGCGTCTCTCCGGGGAGGGCGTGACGTTCGCAGGACGCGTCCCGGACGCTCAGGCGTTCTTCGCCTCGGGCGCCGCGATGGTCGTCCCCCTCCTTTCGGGAGGCGGCATGCGCGTCAAGATCCTCGAGGCGATGTCGCTCGGCGTCCCGGTCGTCTCGACCCGCCTCGGCGCGACCGGGATCGAGGCGCGGGACGGAACCGAGATCCGGCTGGCCGACGAGCCGGAATCGATGGCCGCGGCCTGCATCGAGCTCCTCACCGACCCTGCCGGCGCGGCCGAGCTCGGTCGCGCCGGCAGGAGATGCGTCCTCGCCCGTTTCGATGCCGACGTCATCGCCCGAGAACTCCTCCGCTTCCTCGCAGCCCTCGACAAGCGCTGAGAGCCTGACTCCGGCATCCCGGGACAGTTCTCGGGTCCGCCTCTGACCCGGGGTCGATCGCGGACCCGCGGCCTTGGTGAAACGGGACCAGAAAGTGACCCCTTTCCTGCGATTCCGTCTTCAATCCGGATGGCACGGATCTGGCTGTTGAGAGGCAACCGGCTGACCGGCACACAGAGGAGGAGAAGACCTTGAAGAAGAAGCTGCTTGCGATCGCCCTCTCGATTCCGTTCACGCTGTCCCTCGCGGCGATGCCGCCCGGGGACCGCCCGGACGACCGTCACGCGAGCGATTCATTCGTCGTCGGCGGCGAGGAGTGGGCGAGCCAGCAGGACTTCATCCAGGCCGGTCGCCGCTGCCAGACCTTCCACCCCGACGAGGAGACGGCGGCCGCCCTCGAGGCGGAGTTCCTCCACGAGCTCAGCATCCGTCCGCACTCCGACTTCGAGTCGCTCTTCACGAGCCCCACCTACGTCAACGTCTACTTCCACGTCATCAACAAGGGAACGGGCATCTCCAACGGCGACATCTCCCAGACGATGATCGACGCCCAGATGGACGTCCTGAACGCGGCCTACGCCTCGACGGGTGTCCGCTTCCAGCTCATCTCCGTCGACCGGACGACGAACTCCACCTGGTACACGATGTCGCCCGGCTCCACGGCCGAAGCCCAGGCCAAGGCGGCCCTGCGCAAGGGCACTGCCGACGACCTGAACATCTACTCCGCGAACCCCGGTGGCGGGCTCCTCGGCTGGGCGACGTTCCCTTCCAGCTACAAGAGCGCTCCGAGCAAGGACGGCGTCGTCCTCCTCTTCTCCTCGCTTCCCGGAGGCTCCGCGTCCCCGTACAACGAGGGCGACACCGGAACCCACGAAGTCGGCCACTGGATGGGCCTCTACCACACGTTCCAGGGCGGCTGTAAGACCGGCACGAACGGGGGCGACTACGTCGCCGACACGAACGCCGAGAGGAGCGCCGCCTACGGCTGTCCGACGGGGCGGAACACCTGCACGGGCACGCGCTACCCTGGCAATGATCCGATCGAGAACTTCATGGACTACACCGACGACTACTGTATGACCCTCTTCACCCCCGGCCAGGTCGCCCGGATGCGCGCCCAGTGGGACGCGTACCGCGCCGGCAAGTAGGCCGAATCCTCGAAAGACGGGCCTTCGGAGAGGGAGCGGCCTTCGGGCCGCTCCCTTTCTCTTCTCGGCGAAATCCGCGGCGCCCCGGGGCGACGGAGACCAGGCACCTCCGCACGATGCCCGCCGTGCCAGACTCGTCGCGATGAACCTCTCCTCTGGAAGATCCCGCGCGCTTCTCGCCGGGGCCGCCCTCGTCACGGCGACGCTCCTCGTCCTCGGCGCACGAGCGCTCCGCGGTCCGTCCGTCGACGTGGCCGCGGTCTCGAGGATCGACCTCCTCGAGACGCTCGTCGTGAGCGGCCGGGTCCTCGAGCGCTCGAAGGCCTCGCTCGGCTCCCCCGTCACGGGCACGGTCTCGGCGGTCCTCTTCGAGGAGGGAGACCGGGTCCGCTCCGGCCAGCTCCTCGTCCGGCTCGACGAGGACGAGGCGCGGGCCGCGCTCGACGAGGCGCGCGCGCGCCTCGAGCAGGTCAGAGGCAGCGGCCGGAGGATCGCCGAAGAGGAGCTCCGACAGGCGACCCTCCGGCTCGAGCAGGCGGAACGCGAGCTCGAGCGAATCCTCTCCCTTCGGCGCGACGGCTTCGCCAGCGCCCGCGACGAGGAGGACGCCCGGAGCGCCCGGGACCTCGCGTCGAGCGCCGTCTCGGCCGCGCGCGAGAGGGCCCGCGTCCTCTCCGCCGGAGGCACCGACGAGCGGTCGGCGCGGGCCGCCGTCGACTCCGCCGCCGCGCGTCTCGAGCAGCGCCGGGTCGTCGCTCCGGGTCCGGGCGTCGTCCTCGTCCGGTCGGTGGAGCCCGGGGACGTCGTGCCGGCCGGGAGGGTCCTCCTGACGCTCGCCCTCGAGCACGAGACGTGGCTCCTCGCCCAGCCCGACGAGAAGAACCTCCCCTCCCTGAGGGTCGGCCAGAAGGCACGTGCGACCGCCGACGCCTTTCCCGATCGCGCGTTCGACGCCGAGGTGATCTCGATCGCCCCCGGGATCGACCTCGCGCGCGGAACGGTCGACGTGAAGCTCCGGGTCCCGGACCCGCCCGATTTCCTCCGGAGCGACCTGACGCTCTCGATCGAGCTCGAGGTCGGCGCGCGCCCGCGGGCCCTCGTCGTCCCGCTCGCGAGCGTCCGGGACGCCGCGACCGAGCCGTGGGTGCTCGTCGTCCGCAGCGGGCGCGCGATCCGCGTTCCCGTCGTCCTCGGCGCGCGGGGAGGCGCCGTCGCGGAGGTGCGGAGCGGGCTCGAGGAGGGGGATCTCGTCGTCCGCGAGCCCGACCGGCTCGCAAAGGGCGGAAGGGTCCGGGCGCGGCCCGCGCCGGGGAGCTGACGTGCCGTTCGAGGTCCTCGTCGCCCTCCGCTTCCTCCGCGAGGGGCGGATCCAGACGCTTCTGATCCTCTCGGGGATCGGCGTCGGGGTGGGCGTGATCGTCTTCCTCTCGGCGCTCATCTCGGGCCTTCAGGCCTCGCTCATCGAGCGGACGCTCGGCACGCAGGCGCACGTCGTCGTCCGCGCGCCGGAGGACGTCGTCCGGGCGGTCACCCTCCCGTCCGCGGAGCGCGCCGTCGCCGCCCGCTTCGAGCAGCCCGCGCAGCGCCTTCGCTCGATCGTCGCCTGGCCCCAGACGCTGGAGCTCCTCCGGACCCTGCCCGGGGTTCGCGCGGCGGCCCCGACCGCAGAAGGGCCGGCCGTCGCCCTGCGCGGGCTCGCGAACCGGTCGATCGCCCTCCGAGGCGTGGAGCCCTCGAGCTTCCGCCGGATCATCGAAATGGCCCCCCGGATGACCGAGGGGGAGTTCCGGGTCGACGCCGCGCACGCCGTCCTCGGGGTCGAGCTCGCCGCCG
>JAGOBQ010000457.1 GCA_017999215.1 Thermoanaerobaculia bacterium | reverse complement strand
CTCGGGCCGTCGTTGGGGGGGACGGTGGAGGTGTTCGCCACGCTCACGCCCAGCTCGTACTCCTCCCCGTCTCGGATGGCGTCCGGGTGGTTGAACGTGAGGCCGAAGCTCGGGTCCCGCACGAGGACGCTCCCGCGGGCTCGCCCTCGGAGAGTCTGGGCTGGCTGGTTCGCCAGGCCCTCGAGCGTCGCGGCGAGCTCGCACGTCACCTCGTGCGTCCCGACACGGAGCCCCTCGGTCACGAACTCCGCCTGTCCCGTCGCCTGGGCCACCAGGACGGCCAGGTCGTCCGCCGTGCCGAGCACCTCGTCCGCCCCCGCGCCCCGGACCGGGACGGGCGATCCGTCCGGTACGCTCGGGATCGTCTTCGAGAGCCTGAGGGAGGCTGCCGGGAGGGAGATCGTCGTCGAGACGTCGCGAAGCGCGAGGGGCGATCCCTCTGTCGCGCCGTTCTGGACCATCAGGATCACGGAGAAGAACTGGTTCAGGAATCGGATGTTCCCCGGAAAAACGAGGAGCCCGAAGACCGGCTGAGGGTTCCCTTCGCCCTCGTCGAGCAGCTGCGGATCGGGCGGCCCGCCGCCGGGCGTCCCGTCCTTTCGCATTGGGACGGCGATGACCGTCGGCGGGACGAACCGCTCGTCGCGGTTCTCGACGTCGACGATCGGCGGACCGACGGGCTGGTATCCGTCCCGGGTCTCGACCACGGTCGGGACCTCGATCCGGATCGTTCGACCCTGGATCGCGAGGCCGAGAGCGAACGAATACGCCTTGTAGCTCGAGTCGTTCACGACGACGCCACGCGCCGCGAGCTCCTGCGATGTCAGGGCGCGGGACGTGATCCGGGTGACGAGGATGTCGCTCACGACGATCCGCGCCGTGGGGTGGGCCGCGGCAACCGCGACGCCACCGCCGTTCGTGAGCCGGATGTTCTGGAGCAGGTGCTCCCCCTTCACGGAGAGGGGCGGCACGACGAGGTCCTCGCCCGGCGCGGCGCTGATCGTTACGGGGGATGGGACGGAGGGGCCCGTCAGCTCGGCGGCGACGCGGGCGCCGGTGGAAGCCAGGGCGCTGGCAGAACCTTCGAAGAGCGTCTTCACCGTCGCCGCGACCCCGACGGGGACGTTCTGCTCGACCGGAGAGACGTCGAACGAGGCGCCGATGAGCCTGTACTGGCCCGTCCCGAGCGTGCCGTTGTCGGCGCGCAGGGCCGTTGCCGACAGGAGCGCGAAGAGGAGGCCGAGGAAGAGGCGGCGTTTCATCGAGCTCCTCACTGGCACGCCGTCTGTCCGTCAAGACGGACGGTGAGGGACTGCGTCGCGACCTTGCCGCCAGACGCCGTGACGGTGAGGCGGAGCGTGTAGTGCGGCTCCGTCAGGAGTGCGCTCCAGAGCCCGAGGCTTCCCTCGGTGACGGGGAGGGACCCTCGGTCGATCAGAGTCATCGTCGCGGGGTGCTCGCCGACTCCGTACTCGAGCGTGTACGCGGCGAAGCCGGATCCGGCCGCCGTGCCGGAGATCCCGACGGGCGAGACGACCGCCGCACCCGGGAGCGGCGCCGCCAGCAGCGCGAGCGGAAGGGTCCGGTCGAGCGTGACCCTCCCGAGGAGCGGGGCCGCGGTGATCGACGAGGCCGGCTCCATCGCGGTGAACCGGTAGGAGAAGACGCCGTCCGGGAGCGAGACGCCGCCCTCGTCGCGGCCGTCCCAGAGGACGGACGCGGAGAGACCGTTCCCGGAGAAGGACCTCACCACGCTGCCCCCGGCGTCGGCCAGCGTCAGGGTCCAGGAGCCGGGCGATGGGAGCTCGAAGGCGAACGTCACACCGGCCCCCTCGGGATTGAAAGCCGCCGTCGACCTCTCGAAGGAGCTGACGGCGAACGGTGGTGTCGGCGGAGAGCCGAGCCACGGGTCGTACTGGACCCGGCCAACGAGCCCCGTCGGCGGTGTCTCTGCGCCCCACCACTGCTGTCTCACGTCGAGGGTCCGGCTCGCGGTGTCGTCGTTTCGCGCCGGAGCGCCGTTCGACGTCACGGAGTTGTCGCGGGCGACGAAAGCCCCGTTCGAGCTCAACATCCCGTAGCCGCCGTTCCCCGAGATCGTGTTGAAGCGGATCGTCGCCCGGGAGCTCTCGTTCTGGATCCCCGCACCGGCGTTCCCGGTGATCGTGTTCCCGATCACGCGCGGCATGCTTCCGCCTAGGAGCCAGAGGCCCCGCTCGGTGCCCTCTCTGATCTCGCATCCGAAGATCGTCGGCGACCCGCCGTCGACCCGCAGGCCCGAGCCGCGGTTCTTCTGGAAGGTCACGGAGCGGAAGACCGGAGTTCCCGCGTAGACC
This sequence comes from Thermoanaerobaculia bacterium, assembly GCA_017999215.1. GTDB lineage: Bacteria > Acidobacteriota > Thermoanaerobaculia > UBA5066 > UBA5066 > UBA5066. Next base: position 1,748 of record JAGOBQ010000457.1, on the reverse strand, counting down.
ACGACAGAACCGTCCGAGAAGTACCCGCCCCCCTCCACCACCGCGTTCTCGATCCGCGATCCCGCAGCCGTCGCTGCGTTGAACGTGATCCGTCCCCAGTGGCCCGGCGACACCGTCGTCGCGTTCGACGTGAACCGGATCGGCTGTTCTGCCGTTCCCACCGCCACGAGCCCGCCGGGAGACTGGTAACCGACGGAGATCCACGCTCCGCCATTGAATCTCACCTCCACGCCCGGCTCGATCCTGAGAACGGGGGAAGCCGCGCCCCGGACGTAGAACGACCCGTCCGGGACGTACGGCAGCCCGAAGCTCTTCCACGTCTGGCTCGTCGGGATCTCCGTGCTCCGATACCGCACGATGTTGCCGCCGGCGTTGTCCGCCACCGTAAGTCCCGTCAGCCCTTCGAGAGCCGCTCCGGCCCAGAGCGCGATCGCCGCTCCCGCGTTCCCCGTGATCGTCGTATCCGTGAGCGTCACCGTGCCACCGTACGCATCGAGGCCGACCGCGTCCCAGTCTCGCGAGCCCTGCAGCAGGCATCCCGCAATCGTCGGCGCCCCGCCGTAGACCCGGATTGCAGAAGCCCCGTTCGACCGCACCGTCACCGCCCGGAGCGCCGGAGCGCCGCCGTCCACCATGACCCCCCCGTCCCCACCCTCGCCTGCTCCCTCGATCACGGCGTTCTCAATCCGCGTCCCCGCGCTCGACTGCGGTTCGATGTAGAGCCCCCGCCATTGCCGCGGCGCCACCGTGGCCGCGTTCGACGTGAACTTGATCGGCCTCTCCGGCGTCCCTACCGCCACCAGCTCGCCCGGCTGCTGGGACCCGATCGACATCCCGAGTCCACCGTTGAACCTCACTTCGACGCCCGGCTCGATCGTCAGCACAGGCGACGACGCGCCCCTAACGTGGAACCACCCATCCGTCAGCACGTACGGCAGGCCAAAGCTCTTCCACCTCTCGTTCGACGAGATCTCCCGCGTCCGGTACCACACGACGTTCGAGCCGTTGCCCCCGACCGTCAGCCCCGTCAGCCCTTCCAGGACCGCCCCGAGGTACAGCGCGATCGCCGCACCCGCGTTTCCCGTGATCGTCGTGTCCATCAACGAAAGCGTCCCGCCTCGAGCGTCCAGCCCCAACGCGTCCCAGTCCCGCGAGCCCTGCAGGAGGCATCCCGCGATCGTCGGCGCCCCGCCGTAGACCCGGATCGCCGAAGCCCCGTTCCTCCGCACCGTCACCGCCCGGAGCGCCGGAGCGCCTCCGACCACCATGACGCCCCCGTCCCCGCCCTCGCCCGCTCCCTCGATCACGCCGTTCTCGATCCGCGTCCCCGAACTCGTCTGCGCTCCAAAATAGAGCCCTCGCCACTGCCGCGGCGCCACCGTCGCCGCGTTCGACGTGAACTTGATCGGCTTCTCCAGTGTCCCCACCGCCACCAGCCCGCCCGGCTGCTGGTCCCCGATCGACATCCCGATCCCGCCGTTGAACCTCACCTCGACGCCCGGCTCGATCGTCAGCACCGGCGACGACGCGCCTCGCACGTAGAACCATCCGTCCGTAAGCAGGTACGGCAGGCCGAAGCTCTTCCACCTTTCGTTCGACGAGATCTCCCGGGTCCGGTACCAGACGACATTCGAGCCGTTGCCCCCGACCGTCAGCCCCGTCAGCCCCTCCAGGACCGCCCCGAGGTACAGCGCGATCGCCGCCCCGCCGTTCCCCGTGATCGTCGTGTCGGTCAGCGCGATCGTCCC
>JAGOBQ010000046.1 GCA_017999215.1 Thermoanaerobaculia bacterium | reverse complement strand
GCTGTCCTCAACCCCGCCCGCGCAACCTCAGACGCCGATCAACCCGCTCTTCTTACGGCAGCCTGAATCGAGCCGATCGATGCTCCGTGGCCCCCTCCCTCGTACACCACTTGACAGGACGTGGCCACCCCATCCCGGGGAGGACGGTCGCCTTGCTGATCCCGTGAGCGGACGGGAGGGGCGTCCCGCGAGCGAGCGTTCGAGCACGCGCGGGGCACCCGCACGGCTCCGCGAGCAGGCCGCCGGACGAGGCGCGCGCGCTGTTTGAGCACGGCGCTTGCACGACCGATGCGCAAGGATTGAAGTGGGGGTCCGGGGGGCGCGCGCAGCTCAGCCCCCCGGCGAGGGCGAGTTCGCGCGCGCCCCGGCGGCCCGCGCAGCGGGGTCGATGCGGGTCGCGCGCGCGCAGCGGAGGCATCTGCACGACGGCGGGGGTTCGATCGCGAGTTGGGGGGTCCGGGGGGCCGCGCGAAGCTCAGGCCCCCCGGCGAGCGCCGTGGGACGTCCCTCCCGGTCGCGACTCGCGAGCCCCAACGAAATGGCCTGCGGGTCTCTCGGTCTCTCGGTCTCTCGGTCTTTCGGTCTCTCGGTCTCTCCGCTGCTTCAACGCCCGCGAGGAAGACGAAGCCCCCGCTCGTCGCGGGGGCTTCGGGTGACAGCCGGGGATCGGGTCGTGCGCGGTGCTAGCGCTTCCCCTTCTTCGCGGCCTTCTTCGCCGGGCGCGGGCCGGGCTTCGCGATCTTCGAGGGCTTGCCGAGCGAGGCGACCTCGGCGAAGTAGCGGGTGAAGGAGGCCATGCCGCCCGAGGCCTGCTCCCAGTCGAAGTTCTCGTTCGGGGCGTGGTAGCCGTGCTCCGGGAGGGAGAGGCCGAGGAAGATGACGGGGCACTTCAGGACCTTCTCCATCGTCACGACGGCGCCGATGGAGCCTCCCTCGCGGACGAAGACGGGCTCGCGCTTGAAGCCGAACTTCATCGAGCGCTTCACGGCCTCGGCGAGCGGGCCTTCCGTCTTCCCCTGGTACGGGTCGAGGCGGTTCTTGACGTGGACGACGACGTCCTTGTTCTTCGACTTCACGAACTTCGTGACGAGCTTCGCGATCTTCTCCCCCGTCTGGTTCGGGACGAGGCGGCAGGAGACCTTCACCTCGGCGCTCGGCGGGATGACGGTCTTCACGCCCGGTCCCGTGTAGCCGCCGACCATTCCGTGGATCTCGAACGTCGGCTGCGCCCAGATCCGCTTCATCAGGTCGAGGGCGTCCTTCGTCCGGAGCGACCGGAAGAGGTGGTCCTTCTTGAAGCCCGCGACCGTGAAGCCGGACCGCTTGAAGTCCTCCAGCTCCTGCTTCGTCGGCGGGACGACGTCGTCGTAGAAGCCGGGGATCTTCACCCGGCCGGTCGTCGCGTCGAAGCAGTCGTTCACGAGCTTCATCAGCTCGGCCATCGGGTTGCGCGCCGCGCCGCCGCAGACGCCCGAGTGCTGGTCGGTCTCTCCCGTCTGGAGCGTGAAGAGGAACCCCTGCAGGCCGCGGAGCCCGGCCGGACAGGCCGGCTTGCCGCGCGCGATCCAGATCGTGTCGGAGACGAGGACGGAGTCGGTCGCGAGGAGGTCGGCGTGGGCCGCGATCGCCTTCTCGAAGCTCGGGGAGCCGATCTCCTCCTCGAACTCCCACAGGACGCGCAGGTTCACGGGGAGCTCGGCCTCGAGCGCGGCCTTGATCCCGAAGAGGGCCGTCAGCGCCGGGCCCTTGTCGTCGGTCGTGCCGCGGCCGAGGTAGCGGTCCCCCTGCTTCGTGAAGGTGAACGGATCCGTCTTCCACGGCTCCGTCTCCATCGACGCGGGCTGGACGTCGAGGTGGTTGTAGACCGTGACGGTCGGCCAGTGCGGGTTCTTCCCCCAGGCGCCGGCGACGATCGGGTGGCCGTCGGTCTCGAGGATCCGCGACGCGCCGCCGAAGCGGCGGATCACGTCCGCCGCGAGCTTGGCGTTCTCGCGGATGGCGTTCTTCTTCGTCGGGTCCACGGAGACGCTCGGGATCTCCACGAAGTCCTTCAGAAGGGCCTCGAAAGCCTCCCGATTCTCCGCGGCGTACGCTGTCAGGGCTTCGCGCGTGAGCTGCTCGGTCTTCATGGGGCGAGTCTAGCTCCGCTTCCGGCGCGGCGTGTGCGCTGCGCCGCGGCAGCTCTTCAGCGGCCTCCGGCCTCCGGGGGGGCGCCGTCGGGCTCCGTCCGGACCTTGCGGCGCCGGAACGGCCTCTCCTCCTCCTCCTTGTAGAGGTACTTGATGGCGTGCTTCTGGAGGAGGAGGTTCGGAGCGTGCTCCCGGTTCAGCTTGATCGCGTCCTTGTCGTACCACTCGATCCAGCCGCGCAGCTCCTCGCCGTCGACGAGGCGGACGACGACCGGCGTGCGGGCCTGCATCTGCTTCAGGTAGTAGAACGACTCGGCGTTCGTCTGCTCGGGCGGCGCCCCTTTCCGGAGGCCGCGCGGACCCATGTCGCGGCGGAGGTCCGACAGGGCGGGGCGGATCAGCTTGCGCGGACCGAGCTCGCCCTCGGGGTCGCGATCGCCCGCCGGCGGGGCCGGCGTCGGTGGCTTGCGGACAGCAGCCATGGGTGCTCCTTCCGGGGCGGGAGGCCGTTTCGGGATTCGAACCGTGAGCGAAGTCTACCCGACGACGACGGGGCCGGCCGTCAGGCGGCGGGAGGAGCGGGGGTCGCCGGGGCAGGCGGGGCCGGCGGGGCCTTCTTCTCGGCGTCCCTCCGGTCGGGGCCCTTGCTTCCCATCTTCCGGGCCGCCTCGATCCCCCCCTCGAGCTCGTAGGCGAGGCAGCACTTCAGCCGGCCGCACATGCCGGTCAGCTTCGACGGGTTCGGCGTGATCCCCTGAAGCTTCGCCATCCGGATCGTCACCGGGTGGAAGCCCTTCAGCCACGTCGAGCAGCAGAGCGTCAGGCCGCACGGCCCGATCCCGCCGACGATCTTCGTCTCGTCCCGCACGCCGACCATCCGCGACTCGACCCGGAGGTGGAAGCGGTCGGACATCTCCCGGCAGAGGTCGCGGAGGTTGGCCCGCTCGTCGGAGGAGTAAAGGATCGTGATCCGGCGCCGGTCGAACGGCACGACGCACTTCACGAGGCTGACCGGGAGGCGCAGCTCGGCGATCCGCTTCGAGGCCCACCGGGCCGCCTCCTCCTGGAGCTCGAGCCGCTCGGCGAAGTCGGCCGACTCGGAGTCGGAGGCGAGGCGGAGGAAGCGCCTCGCCTTCTTCTGCGAGCAGGCCTTCGCCAGGACGGGAGAGAGGGTCGTCACCTCCGCGAACTCGGGCCCCTCCTCGGTCTCGACGACGATCCGTTCGCCCGGGCGGACGGCGACCTCGCCGGTGAAGACGACCGTCACCTTCCCGTCCGTCGCGTCGGCGAGGCGGGCCCCGACGTAGTTGCCGCCGGGGTTCACGAGGGTCCCGATGGAGCAGGTGGCGCAGCTCACGAACCTTTGATTGTCACGATCCGGGCGCGTCCGGTCAATCCGGGGCCGGAGGCCGCCGCGCCGCGGCCGTCAGGCCCGCTCCCCGGGCCCCTCGCGCGCGAGGACCGCGGCGCCGAGGATCCCCGCGTCGTCCCCGAGCGCCGAGCGGACGACGCGCACCTCGGCGAGGTCGGTGAAGAAGGCGTAACGGTCCACGGCCGCGCGGACCTGCTCGACGTACGGCTCGCCGACGTCCTCCGCGATCCCGCCGCCGAGGACGAAGAGGTCGGGCGAGAAGACGTTCCAGAGCGTCGCGATCGTCACGCCGACGGCGCGCGCCGACCGGGCGATCGCCCTTTCGACGAGGGAGTCCCCCGCGGCCAGCGCCTTCCTCACCTCCGAGCCCTTGAGGCGGCCGTCTTTGTCGAGGACCGCGCGCGCCACCACGGTCTTCTCCCCGCGCTCGATCCGCCGGCGCAGGAAGGCCGTCATCCCGACCTTCGCCCCGATCCCCTCGAGCGTCCCTTCGAAGCTCCCGGCCTTCTTCAGGTCGATGAAGCTCTGCCCGATCTCGCCGGCGTTCCGGTTGCGCCCCAGCCAGAGGCTCCCGTCGAGGAGGACGGCGCCGCCGATCCCGGTGCCGACCCAGATCGCCACGACGAGCCGCTCCCCCTTCGCCGCGCCGTACCGCGCCTCGCCGAGCGCCGCGGCCCGCACGTCGTTCTCGAGCCGCTTCGGGACGCCGGGAAAATGCGGCTCGAGCGCGGCGGCGGCCGGCCACCGTTCCACGCCGAGGTTCGTCGCGCAGAGGAGCGTCGTCCGCTCGGCGTCGAGCGGTCCCGGAAGGCCGAGGCCGAGCGCCCCGACGTCCGACCGCCGCGCGCCCGCCTCCGCGAGCGCCGCGTCGGACGCGGCGACGAGCGCGGCGGTCATCTCCTCCGGGCCGCCGCGGAACGGGCTCTTCACCTTCCCCCGGCCGAGGACGCGCCCGCCCTCGTCGACCGCTCCCGCGAGGACCTTCGTTCCGCCCACGTCGATTCCGAGGACGAGCTGCCGGCTGTCGGCCATGGGGCGCTCCTTTGCGGTTAGTCTACGGGGATCGCATCCCGCCCGGCCCGAGGTGAAAGTTGACCGAATCGCTCTCCCGTCTCCGGAGCCTCTCCGCCCACGTCCCTGCCGTCCCGCTCCTCGTGGACGTCTCCCGGACCTGCCTCGCCTCGCACGCGCGGACGAGCGACCCGCTGCTGCTCGAGGCGTTCCCGTCCGCGTTTTCCGCGATGGCCGCGCTCGAATCGGGGGCCGTGGCGAACCCCGACGAGGGGCGCCGGGTCGGACACTACTGGCTCCGGGCCCCGGAGCTCGCCCCGGGGGCCGACGTGAGGAAGGCGATCGAGGAGATGGTCGCGAAGGTGAAGGCCTTCGCCGCCGACGTCCACTCCGGGAAGATCGCTCCCGAGTCGGGCGGGAAGTTCCAGAACTTCCTCCTCGTCGGGATCGGCGGATCGGCTCTCGGACCGCAGCTCGTCGCCGACGCGCTCGGCGGCGCTTCCGATCCCCTCCGCCCCTTCTTCTTCGACAACACCGACCCCGACGGAATGGCCCGGGAGCTCGACCGGATCGCCGCGGCCGGCGGGGTCGGGCGAACGCTCGTCGTCGTCGTCTCGAAGTCGGGCGGGACGAAGGAGACGCGCAACGGGATGCTCGTCGCGCAGGCCGTCTACACGGCGAAGGGGCTCGACTTCGGCCGGCACGCGGTCGCCGTGACGCAGGACGGGAGCGACCTCGACAAGCTCGCCCGGAGGCAGCGGTGGCTCGACCGCTTCCCGATGTGGGACTGGGTCGGCGGACGGACGTCGCAGCTCTCGGCCGTCGGCCTCCTCCCGGCCGCGCTCCAGGGCTTCGACGTCGACGGCCTCCTCGAGGGGGCGCGCGCCTGCGACGCGGCGACCCGGATCCCCGACGCCGGGAGGAACCCGGCCGCCCTCCTGGCCCTCGCCTGGTACCGGGAGACCGGAGGACGCGGCCTGAAGGACATGGTCGTCCTCCCCTACAAGGACCGACTCCTCCTCCTCTCCCGCTACCTCCAGCAGCTCGTCATGGAGTCGCTCGGGAAGGAGAAGGACCTCGCGGGGAACACGGTCCACCAGGGGATCGCCGTCTACGGAAACAAGGGGTCGACCGACCAGCACGCGTTCGTCCAGCAGCTCCGCGAGGGGGTCCCGAACTTCTTCGCGACCTTCATCGAGGTCCTGAAGGACCGGCGCGACGGCCTCCCGTCGCTGGCCGTCGAGGAGGACGTCACCTCGGGCGACTACCTCCACGGCTTCCTCCTCGGGACGCGCGAGGCGCTGACCGAGAAGGGGCGAGGGTCGGTGACGATCACGGTCGAGGACGTCTCGGCGCGCTCCCTCGGCGCGCTCGTCGCTCTCTTCGAGCGGACGGTCGGCCTCTACGCCCTCCTCGTCGGGATCAACGCCTACCACCAGCCGGGCGTCGAGGCGGGGAAGAAGGCCGCGGCGGCCGTCCTCGACGCGCAGCGGGCTCTCCTCGCGGCGATGCGGACCGAATCCGGCTCGTCCCGCACGGCCGAGGATTGGGCGAAGAAGGCGGGCGTCGGGGCCGAGACGGCGTGGAAGGTCCTCGAGCACCTCGCCGCGAACCCCGACCACGGGGTGCGCAGGAGGCCCGGAGAGGACCCCTTCTCGGCCTCCTACGGCGCGGCCTGAGCGGCGCTCAGCCCTTCTTCAGGGTCTTCAGGAACGCGTCGAACGCGGGCGCCGCGCCCTGCACCGTCTTCTTCGGTCCGACCATCTTGAAGAAGACCGGCCCCTGCGGCCCCTCGGCGATCCCGCCGCGGAGAGCCCAGCCCGGCTTCGGCGTCAGCGCGCCGCCCGGCATGCCGGAGGCGTAGGTCCCTTCCGCCGTCACGATCGTCACCGGCACCGCCGCGCCCTTCAGCGCGACCGGCTTCCCCGGGGGGGCGCTCCCTTTCTCGGGCGTGAACTGCCGGATCCAGCGGTCGACGTTCGCCTGGGTCCCGCCCCCCTGCCCGGGTCCGAAGAAGAAGACCGCGACCTCGCCCGCCTCCGCGTCTCCGGCGACCGCCGGCACGCGGTACGTGACGACGCGCATCGAGGACGCCGTCGGCGCGACGCTCCACCCCTTTGGCGCGCTCCAGGAGAGGCCGCCGGCCGTCTGCGCCGGAGCCGGCGCGCCGTGGGCGGAAACGAGCTGGAAGAGGACGACCGTCGCCGCGAGTGCCGTGTTCATGGGGAGACTTTATACCCCGTCGCAGGACCGGCAGAACCGCGGCCGAACCGTCCGCGGCCGCCCGGCGCTCGATCCGCCCCCTGAGGAGGGGGCCCGGGGGAACCCGCTCGGCGCACCTCCCACCCCTGCGGAGGGGGTCCGACCGCAGGGAGGAGGGGGAACCCGCCCGGCGGGTTCCCCCTATCCACTTCAGCTCAGGCCGGAGCCGGTCCGCTCGCGGAGGATCTCCATCGCCTTCGAGCCCATGTCGCGGCGGAAGTGCTTCCCCTCGAACCGGACCTTCTCGGCGCCTTGAACGGCGCGGGAGAGCGCTTCCGACAGCCCGCGCGCGCGGGCCGTCACGACGAGGACGCGCCCGCCGGCCGTGACGAGCTTCCCGTCGGCCGACTTCGCCGTCCCGGCGTGGAAGACGAAGACTCCGTCCTCGGCCGTTGCGTCCTCGATCCCCTCGATCGGCTTCCCTCTTTCGAAAGGCCCGGGGTAGCCCTCGGCCGAGAGGACGACGGCGGCCCCCGCTTCCTTCTTCCAGACCGGTTTCGCGTTCTCGTCGAACTTCCCGCGCGCCGACCCGAGGAGGTACGGGAGGAGGTCGTCCTCGAGGCGGACCAGGACGCACTGCGTCTCCGGGTCGCCGAACCTCACGTTGTACTCGAGGACGTACGGCTTCATCCCGTTCTCGAGGATCAGGCCGACGTAGAGGACGCCGCGGAACGGGCGCCCCTCCTCGGCCATGCCGCGGAGCGTCGGATGGACGATGTCGGTCAGGATCTCGCGCGCGGTCGTCGCGTCGACGAAGACGGAGGGGCTGTGCCCGCCCATGCCGCCCGTGTTCGGCCCGCGGTCTCCGTCGAAGACCCGCTTGTAGTCCTTCGCGGTCGCCAGCGGGATCGCCCGCTCGCCGTCGCAGAGGACCATGCAGCTCACCTCGTCGCCGGTGACGAACCGCTCGATGAGGACGCGGTCGCCGGCGCTGCCGAAGACCCGCTCGCCGAAGAAGAGCTTGAGCGCCTTCTCCTTTTCGGCCTCGTCCCGGACGATGACGACACCCTTGCCCGCGGCGAGCCCGTCGGCCTTGAAGACGCACGGCAGGCCGAGCACCTTCACCGCCTTCTCGGCCTCCGCGCGGGTCGTGCAGATCTCGGCCTCGGCGGTCGGGATCTCGTACTTCCTCATGAAGGCCTTGGAGAAGACCTTCGAGCCTTCCAGCTCGGCCGCCAGCTTGTTCGGGCCGAACGCGAGGAGCCGCCGCTTCGACAGCTCGTCGACGAGGCCGAGCGTCAGGGGGAGCTCCGGCCCGACGACCGTCAGGTCCACCTTCATCTTCTCGGCGAAGTCGGCGAGCTCGACGATGTCGGTGACGCCGATCGGAAGGCAGGTGGCGATCTGAGCGATCCCGGGGTTCCCGGGGGCGCAGAAGATCTCCGTGACCTGCGGTGACTGGGCGAGCTTCCAGACGAGGGCGTGCTCGCGACCCCCCGAGCCGACGACGAGAACTCTCACGGGAGGCGAGTCTAAACCAGCCCGAGGTCGAGCCCGTGCCCGATCTCGGGCTCGGCGCCTTGACGGCCGGAAGCCGGCTCCCGTAGGCTCCGGCCAGCTCTTTGAGTCCGGGTTTCATCACGAGCGGCGGAGGGACGGGCCCTGCGATGCCGCGGCAACCGGCTCCTCGACCCCCGACGAGGGGGGAGGGTGACAGGTGCCAATTCCCGCTCCGGCACGGCCGGAGAGAGATGAAATCGAGGCCGAACGGAAGCGATCCCCAGCGAAACGCCCCTTCGTCCTCGAAGGGGTTTTTTCATGAAGCACGACATTCGCGAGCGCCTCAAGACCGACGTCCTCCTCGCCGACGGGGCGATGGGGACGCTCCTCGTCTCGCGCGGCGCCGCCCCCGAGAGCCCGCGCTCCCCCCTCTCGATCGCCCAGGCCGGCCTCGTCCGAGAGGTCTACGACGACTACGTCGAGGCCGGGACCCAGATCCTGAAGACGAACACCTGGGACGCGAACCGGGTCAAGCTCGCGAAGTTCGACTGGGCCGACTCCCTCGAGAAGATCAATCGCACCGCCGTCCGCCTCGCGCACGAGGCCGCGGCGGGCGAGTACGTCCTCGTGGCCGGCGACGTCGGCCCGCTCGGCCAGCTCGTGAAGCCCTACGGGCCGCTCACGAAGGCCATGGTGCGCGAGCTCTTCTCCGAGCAGATCCGGATCCTCCTCGAGGAGAAGGTCGACCTCCTCCTCCTCGAGACGTTCTCCTCCACGCTCGAGGCGATCGAGGCGATCCGGGCCGCCCGCGACCTCTCGAGCGAGATCCCGATCCTGGCCTCGATGACGTTCCTCTCGGACGGCAAGACGACGTTCGGCACCGAGGTCGCGGGCGCGTTCGCCCGGCTCGAGGAGGCGGGAGCCGACATCCTGGGGCTCAACTGCACGATCGGCCCGCAGGAGACTCTCGAGGTCTTCCAGCGGGTCGTCTCGCAGACCTCCCTCCCGGTCTCGGTGATGCCGAACGCCGGCTACCCCTGGAACGTCTCGGGGCGGACCGTCTACCCCGCCGCCCCCGACTACTTCCGCGAGGTCGCGCGCGACTTCGTGAAGGCGGGGGCCGCGATCGTCGGCGGCTGCTGCGGCACGACGCCGGCCCACGTCGCCGCGATGGCGAAGGAGGTCTCCGGGAAGAAGCGTACCGCCGTCGAGCGGGTCGCCCGGGCGTTCGTCACGGCGCCCGCCGCCCCCGCGACGGAGGCGCTCGAGACCTCGGTCCTGAAGCGGAAGCTCGCCGACCCGAAGGCCCTCGTCGTCACGGTCGAGATCGAGCCGCCGAAGGGAACCGACTGCTCCGCGGCCCTCGACGGCGCCCAGCTCCTCCGGAGCTACGGCGTCGACGCCGTGAACGTCACCGACAACCCGATGGCGCGCCTCCGGATGTCCTCCATCGCCGTGGCGCACATGATCCGGCACGAGACCGGGGTCGACACCGTCTTCCACTTCTCCCCGCGCGACCGCAACGTCCTCGGCATCCAGTCGGACCTCCTCGGCGCGGCGGGCCTCGGCATCAAGGCGCTCCTCGTCGTCGGCGGCGACCCGCTGAAGATCGGCGACTACCCGCAGGGGCGGCACGTCGGCGAGGTCGACACGCTCGGCCTCCTCCGGATCGTCAAGGGGCTGAACTCGGGCGTCGACCTGGCGGGCGCCCCCATCGGCACGTCCACCTCGTTCGCCATCGCCTGCGCCGCGAACCCCGCCGCGCCCGACCTCGACGTCGAGATCTCGAAGCTCTCGGCCAAGATCGAGGCGGGGGCGACGTTCGCCCAGACGCAGCCCGTCTACGACGTCGCCGCCCTCGACCGCTTCTTCGCCCGGCCCGAAGCGCGGCTCATCCCCGTCCTCGTCGGCCTCATCCCGCCGAAGAGCCTGAAGCAGGCGCTCTACTTCGCGAACGAGGTCCCCGGAATGGTCGTTCCCGAGGCGATCCTCGCCCGGATGCGGAAGGCGGCCGAGAAGGGGCCCGAGTTCGAGGCGGAGGAGGGGCTCGCGATCGGCATCGAGCTCGCGGCGGCGATCGCCGAGCGGGCGCGCGGCATTCACCTGATGCCGATGGCCCGGTACGAGGTCGTGCGGAGAGTCCTCGAGGCGCTGCCGGGGCGCGACGCGGAAGCCCGTCCCTCCGCCGCCGCGAGGGACGCCGCTGCGAAGGACGCCCCCGGAGGCGCGAATTGAGGCCCGGCGCGCCCCCGCCCCCCGCGCTCGCCGAGGCGCTCGCTCGCCGGATCGTCGTCCTGGACGGCGGGATGGGGACGATGATCCAGCCTTATCGCCTCGATGAGGCCGCCTACCGCGGCGCGCGATTCGCCGGCCACCCGCGCGAGCTGAAGGGCTGCGCCGACGTCCTCCCGCTCACGCGGCCTCACGTCGTTGCCGAGATCCACCGCGCCTACCTCGACGCCGGCGCCGACGTGATCGAGACCTGCACGTTCAACGCGCAGGCGATCTCCCTCGCCGACTACGGCCTCGAGGCTCACGCCCGCGAGCTGAACGCCGCGGCCGCGCGCGTCGCGCGTGAGGCGGTCCGCGGGTTCGAGGCGGCGAACCCCGGGCGCACCGCCTGGGTTGCGGGCTCGATCGGGCCGACGAACCGGACCCTCTCCCTCGCCGTCGACGTGAACGACCCGGGGAAGCGGACGAACGTCTTCGCCGACTTCGTGACGGCCTACGCCGAGCAGGTGCGCGGCCTCCTGGACGGGGGCGTCGACCTCCTCCTCGTGGAGACCGTCTTCGACACGCTCGTCGGCAAGGCCGCCCTCGTCGCCGTCGAGGAGGTCCTCGCCGAGCGCGGGACGGCCGTGCCGCTCATGCTGTCGGTGACGATCACCGACCGGAGCGGCCGGACCCTCTCGGGGCAGATGGTCGAGGCGTTCTGGAACTCCGTCTCCCACGCCCCGCTCCTCTCGGTCGGCATCAACTGCGCCCTCGGCGCGAGGGAGATGCGGCCCTACGTCGAGGAGCTCTCGCGCATCGCGCCCGTCCTCCTGTCGGCCTACCCGAACGCGGGCCTCCCGAACGCCTTCGGCGGCTTCGACGAGACGCCCGAGTCGATGGCGAAGGACCTCCGCGCGTTCGCTGAGGCGGGCTGGGTGAACGTCGTCGGCGGCTGCTGCGGGACGAACCCGAACCACATCCGGGCGATCGCCGAGGCGGTGAAGGGCCTGCCTCCCCGCGCGGTGCCGGCCGTCGAGCGGCTCACGCGCCTCTCCGGCCTCGAGCCGCTCACGATCCGCCCCGACTCGAACTTCATCGTCGTCGGCGAGCGGACGAACGTCACCGGCTCGCCGAGGTTCGCGAAGCTCGTCGCCGCGGGCGACTACGAGGGGGCGCTCGGCGTCGCGCGGCAGCAGGTGGAGGGAGGCGCGAACGTCCTCGACGTCTGCATGGACGAGGGGATGCTCGACTCGGTCGCGGCGATGAGGCGGTTCCTGAACCTCCTCTCGGCCGACCCCGACATCGCGAAGCTCCCCGTCATGATCGACAGCTCCCGCTGGGAGGTGATCGAGGCGGGCCTTCAGTCCCTCCAGGGGAAGTCGATCGTCAACTCGATCAGCCTGAAGGACGGCGAGGCGGCGTTTCGCGAGCGCGCCCGGACGGTGCGCCGCCACGGTGCCGCGGCCGTCGTCATGGCGTTCGACGAGGCGGGCCAGGCCGACACGGCGGAGAGGAAGGTCGAGGTCTGCCGGCGGGCGTACCGGATCCTCGTCGACGAGGAGGGCTTCCCGCCCGAGGACGTGATCTTCGACCCGAACGTCCTGACCGTCGGCACCGGCATCGAGGAGCACGCCGACTACGCCCTCGCTTACTTCGAGGCGACGCGGCGGATCAAGGCCGAGCTTCCCTGCGCGAAGGTCTCCGGCGGCGTCTCGAACGTCTCGTTCTCGTTCCGCGGGAACAACCCCGTGCGCGAGGCGATGCACGCGGCCTTCCTCTACCACGCCATCGCCGCCGGCATGGACATGGGGATCGTCAACGCCGGCCAGCTCGCGGTCTACGAGGAGGTCCCGAAGGAGCTCCTCGGGATGGTGGAGGACGTCCTCCTGAACCGCCGCCCCGACGCGACCGAGCGCCTCGTCACGTACGCGGAGACGCTGAAGGCGAAGGACGGGGGCGCGGCGCACGCCGTCGTTCACGCCGAGGCGTGGCGATCGGCGACCGTCGAGGAGCGCCTCGCCCACGCCCTCGTGAAGGGGAACGCCGACCACGTCGAGGCCGACACGCTGGAGGCGCTCGAGAAGCTCGGCGCGCCGCTCGCCGTCATCGAGGGGCCGCTCATGGCCGGGATGAACGTCGTCGGCGACCTCTTCGGCTCGGGGAAGATGTTCCTCCCCCAGGTCGTCAAGAGCGCCCGCGTCATGAAGAAGTCGGTCGCGGTCCTGACGCCCTACCTCGAGGCGCGGAAGGCCGCCGGGACGATGAAGGCCGCCGGGAAGGTCCTCCTCGCGACCGTGAAGGGGGACGTCCACGACATCGGCAAGAACATCGTCGGCGTCGTCCTCGCGTGCAACGGCTACGAGGTGATCGACCTCGGCGTCATGGTCGCCGCCGACCGGATCGCGAAAGCCGCGCGAGAGACCGGGGCGGACCTCGTCGGCCTCTCGGGCCTCATCACGCCGTCCCTCGACGAGATGGTCCACACCGTCCGCGAGCTCTCCCGCGAGGGGATCGCGGTCCCGATCCTGATCGGCGGCGCGACGACGAGCCCGGCGCACACGGCCGTGAAGATCGCCCTGGCCGCGCCCCAGCCCGTCGTCCACGTGGCCGACGCGAGCCGCGCCGTCGGCGTCGCGGGAAACCTCCTGTCCGACGAGCTCCGCCCCGCGTTCCTCGCGAAGAACGCGGCGCTCCAGGCCGAGCTGCGGCAGGACCACGCGGGCCGGCAGGCGAAACCGCTCCTCCCCCTCTCTTCGGCCCGCGCCCGCCGCCGCTCGCTCGACTGGGCCGCGGCCGACCTGCCGGTCCCGTCCTTCACCGGCGTCCGCGTCGAGGAAGACGTCCCGCTCGCCGAGCTGATTCCGTACGTCGACTGGTCCCCGTTCTTCCACGCCTGGGAGCTTCGCGGCCGCTGGCCGCAGATCCTCGACGACGCGACGGTCGGCGAGAAGGCCCGCGAGCTCTTCGCCGACGCACAGGCGCTCCTCGCCGAGATCGTCGAGGGACGGCTTCTTCAGGCCCGCGCCGTCTGGGGCCTCTTCCCTGCCAACTCCGTCGGCGACGACGTCGAGCTCTACTCGGACCCGAAGGGCGACCATCTCCTCGCGACCCTCCACACGCTCCGGCAGCAGCAGGAGAAGAGCGGCGACGCACCGTACGAGGCGCTCGCCGACTTCGTGGCGCCCCGGACCTCCGGCCGGCGCGACCACGTCGGCCTCTTCGCGGTCACGGCGGGGCACGGCCTCCCGGCCCTCTGCGAGCGCTTCGAGAAAGACCACGACGACTACCGCTCGATCCTCGCCAAGGCGCTCGCCGACCGGCTCGCCGAGGCCTCCGCCGAGCGCCTCCACAAGCTCGCCCGCGAGGCGTGGGGCTTCGGGCGCACCGAGTCGCTCACGAACGAGGACCTCGTCCGCGAGCGCTACCGCGGCATCCGCCCCGCCCCCGGCTACCCCGCCTGCCCCGACCACACCGAGAAGCGGACGCTCTTCGCGCTCCTCGACGCCACCGTCAACGCCGGGATGACCCTCACGGAGAGCTGCGCGATGCTCCCGACGGCGTCCGTGAGCGGCTATGTCCTCGCCCACCCCGAGGCCCACTACTTCGCCGTCGGCCGCCTCGGCCGCGACCAGGTCGCCGACTACGCCCGCCGCAAGGGGATGCCCCTCCACGAGGCCGAGCGCTGGCTCGCCCCGAACCTCGGGTACGAGGGGGAGGGGACCGGGAGCTGAAGCGGGCGCTTGGTGCGCCGCGGAGGCCCGCCGACCCTCGCGCCAATTCCCCTCTCCAGAAGGACCAGTGGCTCGCAGCTGCCGGACTGCCCGTCGAGGCGGCAGGCAGTCCGGCCAGCGCGGACCGGTTTCGCCTCGGCCTACTGG
>JAGOBQ010000456.1 GCA_017999215.1 Thermoanaerobaculia bacterium | reverse complement strand
GGCCCCCGCCGCTCCGAAAGGTGCCGAGATGTCCCGAGACGTCCTGACGCTCCCGGCGACCGAGACGACCCTGCCGAACGGCCTGAAGGTGATCGTCGTCCCGACCGGCTTCCCGAACCTCGTCTCGCTGCAGATCCCGGTGAAGACCGGCTCGCGGAACGAGGTGGAGCCGGGCAAGTCGGGCTTCGCCCACTTCTTCGAGCACATGATGTTCCGCGGGACGAAGGCCTACCCGCCCGAGAAGTACCAGGCGATCCTGACGACGGCCGGGGCGAGCCAGAACGCCTACACGACCGACGACTACACGAACTACCACACGACGTTCGCGAAGGAGGACCTCGAGAAGGTCCTCGAGCTGGAGGCCGACCGCTTCCGGAACCTCGACTACCCCGAGGCGGCGTTCAAGACCGAGTCGCGCGCCGTCCTGGGCGAGTACAACAAGAACAGCGCGAACCCGATCTCGAAGCTCTTCGAGGCGATGCGCGACGCGGCCTTCACGACGCACACCTACAAGCACACGACGATGGGCTTCCTCCGGGACATCGAGGACATGCCCAACCAGTTCGCCTACTCGAGGCAGTTCTTCGACCGCTGGTACCGCCCCGAGTACACGACGATCATCGTCGCCGGCGACGTCGACCCGGCGAAAGTCCTCCCGCTCGTCGAGAAGTACTGGGGCCCCTGGACGCGCGGCTCCTGGTCCGTCGAGATCCCGCAGGAGCCGCCCCCGGCCGGGCCGAAGAGCGCCCACGTGGCGTGGCCGACGCCGACCCTCCCCTGGGTCGTCGTCTCCTTCCGCGGCCCCGCCTTCTCCACCACGGAGAAGGACTGGGCGGCGCTCGAGGTCCTGGCCGACCTCTCCTTCGGCCCGACGTCGGCCGTCTACAAGAAGCTCGTCGAGACCGAGCAGAAGGCCGACCAGCTCTTCGCGTACCTCCCCGCGAGCGCCGACCCGCAGCTCCTCACCGTCGCCGCGCGCGTCAAGAAGCTCGAGGACGCCGCCGCCGTGAGGGACGAGCTCCTCCGGACGTTCGCCGCGCTCCGGAGCGAGCCCGTCCCCGCCCGCCGGCTCGCCGACGCGCAGTCCCACGCCCGCTTCGCGCTCGTCCGGAGCCTCGACAACACCGAGGCGATCGCGTCGACGCTCGCGCAGTTCGTCCGCCACCGCCGCGAGTACGGCACGCTCAACGAGCTCTACCGCCTCTACGAGACGCTGACCCCCGAGGACCTCCGCGCCGCAGCCGGGAAGTACGTCGTCGACGCCGGCCTCGTCCAGACGACGCTCTCTCACGAGCCCCTCCCCGCTGCCGTCGCGGCGCTCCCGGCGCTCGCCACGCTCGCCCCGGCCGCGGTCGCCCCCGAGGGGCTCGCGGTCGTGGAGCGCCCCTCGTCCCTGCCGCAGGTCACGTTCAAGCTCCTCTTCTCGGCCGGCTCCGCGCACGACCCGAAGGGGAAGGAGGGCCTCGCCGCGCTGACGGCCGCGATGGTCGCCGAGGCGGGCTCGAAGGAGGCCGGCATCGACGAGATCCGGAAGGCGCTCTTCCCGATGGCCGCCGGCCTCTCGGCCGGAGTCGACCGGGAGATGACCGTCTTCACCGGGAGCGTCCACCGCGACAACCTCGCCGCCTTCCTCGACGTCGCCCTCCCGCAGCTCCTCGAGCCCGGCTTCCGCGAGGAGGACTTCCGGCGGCTGAAGGACGCCCAGCGGAACGCCCTCGCGCAGGACCTGATCGCGAACAACGAGGAGGAGCTCGGCAAGGAGCGCCTCCAGGCCGTCGTCTTCGCCGGCACGCCCTACGCGCACCCGCCGCTCGGCACGCTCGCCGGGATCGACGCGATCGCTCTCGACGACGTGAAGACGTTCTGGAAGGCCGCCTACACGCGCGCGGCGCTCACCGTCGGCCTCGCCGGCGACCTCCCGGCCGACCTGAAGACGCGGCTCCTCGCGCGCCTCGGCGCCCTTCCCGCGGGTCCGGCCCTCCCGGCCCCCGCCGGCGTGAAGGGGCGCAGGCCCGCCGCGCTCGAGGTGGAGATCGTCCAGAAGGAGACCCGCGCCACCGCGATCTCCTTCGGCCTCCCGATCGAGGTGACGCGCTCCCACCCCGACTTCGCGGCCCTCTCCGTCTTCCGCGCGTTCCTCGGCGAGCACCGCAACTCGATGGCGCACCTCTACCAGAGGATCCGCGAGCTGCGCGGCATGAACTACGGCGACTACGCCTACGTCGAGGCGTTCCCGTACGGCATGTACGCCACGAGCCCCGCCCCGAACGTCGCACGCCGGGCCCAGCTCTTCGAGGTCTGGATCCGGCCGGTCGTCCCGGCCAACGGCCCCATGGCGCTGAAGATCGCGCTCCACGAGCTCGACCGGCTGATCCGCAAGGGGATCTCCGAGGCGGACTTCCGGAGGACCCGCGACTACCTGATGAAGAACGTCTACCTCCTCACGTCGACCCAGGGAGACGACCTCGGCGCGGCCCTCGACTCGAGGTGGTACGGCACCGGCGACCTGGTCCCCTACCTGCGCGAGCGGCTCGCGAAGCTGACCCGCGCCGACGTGAACCGGGCGATCCGGAAGCACCTCTCGGCCGAGACCCTCTCCGTCGTCATGATCACGAAGGACGCCGAGGGGCTGAAGAAGCAGCTCCTCTCCGCGGAGCCGTCCACGATCGCGTACGATGCTCCGAAACCCCCGGAGGTCCTCGCGGAGGACGCGGTCATCGGAGCCCGGAAGCTCGGTCTCGCGCCGGAGAGGGTCCGGATCACCCCGGTGGCCGAGGTCTTCGCCCGCTGAAAGGAGTGGAGATGCCCCCAGAGATCTTCTTCGTGGCCGTGGACGGCCGCCAGCTCGACGGCGAGCACGACATGAGCCAGGTCCGGCAGCTCTGCACGCAGTACGCCGGACGCCAGGTGATGGTCTGGAACGAGGCGCTCGGGTCGTGGACCGACCCGAAGACGCTTCCGTCGTTCCGCGTCGCGTCGGCGCCCGCCCCCGCTCCCGTCGCGGCGCCGGCCCCCGCTCCCGCCGCGGCGCCGGCCCCCGCTCCCGCGCCGTCGCCGGCTCCGCGCCATCCCGCCGCGGAAAGACCGTCCGCGGCCGCGGCTGCGATCGGCGGCCTCGTCGGAGACGACGCGAGCGCGTTCAAGGGGCTCCTCGACTTCAAGTTCGAGACGCTCGTCGCCCCGAAGCTGATCCGGGTCCTCTACCTCGTCTTCGCCGCCCTCTGCGCCCTCGGGGCGCTCGGCGGCGTCATCTCGGGCCTGAAGACGGTCGTCACCGGCTTCCGGTTCGACTCCTTCTTCGTCATCGTCACCGGCCTCGTGATGACCGTCCTCGCGCCGGTCCTCGCCGTCGTCTACCTCTCGCTCATGCGGGTCGTCTTCGAAGGGGTGAAGGTCGCGTTCCTGGTGAAGGAGAAGCTCGAGAAGAACGGCTGACCCCGGGCGGGACTCTTCCCGCTCCCCTCTCACGAACGAAGGCCGGGCCCGCGGGCCCGGCCTTCGACGTTCGGGGAGAGACGAGGAGAGGGTCCTACCGGACCTTCAGCACCCGCGTCTTCGCGATCTTGTCGTGGAGCCCCTGCTTCTCGGGGTTGAACGCGATCATCAGGAAGCCGATGTAGAGGATGAAGCCGCTCACCATGTAGCCGACGAGGCGCATGAACGCGGTCCCCCAGCCGAGCGGCTCCTCGCCGTCCTCTCGGACGATCCGCAGGCCGAGCATCTTCTTGCCGGGGGTGGCCCCCTTGTTCGCCCAGAACCAGAGCGTGTAGCCGAGCGAGAGGACCATCGTGAGGAGGAACGAGAAGATCGGCAGGATCGCGGCGAGGGCGCCCGGAGCCTCTCCGCTGGCCGCGGCGCGGAACGTGATCAGGAACGTCGGCGCCCAGACGATCGCCAGCAGGATGTTGAGGATCACGCTGTCGATCAGCGACGCCAGGAACCGGATCCAGAAGCCGGCGGGCTCCCCTTCCACCGGCGCGGCCTCGTCGTAGTACGCCGGGGCCGCGGCGGCCGCGGGAGGCGGCGGCATCGGCGCCGGGCGGGCCGGCATCGGCGCGGGCGGCGGGGCCGGGCGCGCCGCCGCGGGGGCCGGCGGGGGCGC
>JAGOBQ010000045.1 GCA_017999215.1 Thermoanaerobaculia bacterium | reverse complement strand
CGTCGCCGTAGACCGGCTCCTGCTCGAGCTGGCGTCGATCGAAGAGGAGAAGCTCGTCGATCTCGTGGCCCGGATCGCCGGCCGGGCGCCGAAGACGCTGGAGAACGGTGAGGGGACGGACGATGCCGAGGTGGAGGTCGTGCTGGGGCGAGGGGGCCGCGTCGAAGGGCGCCTCTGCGGCCGCCCGTTCGAGCTCGCCCGCTCCGAGGTCTGGATGACCGGCGACGACTTCGCGGAGATGAGGAGCGGGGCGAGAAGGCCCGACGCCACGGGCCGCTTCGTGTTCACAGACGTCGAACCGGGCCTCCGCAGCTTCGTGCGGGCCTTCGCCTTCGCAGATCCCGCGAACCCGTCGGGTGGGGCCTATGTCACGGGCGGGACGAGAGGGACATTGCTGGTCGAGGAAGGGAGCACGGCGATGCTGACACTCGGCTGCGACGGGATTCCCCTTTCCGGGACGCTCCTGCGGGAAGGGGCTCCGGCCGCCGGGAAGGTCGTGGTCTTTCGCGGCCCCGGGAACCGCGAGGCCGACGCCATGCTCGACGCCGCCGGCGGCTTCTCGCTGAACGTCCCCGTTCCCGGGACCTGGTCTCCCTGGATCGACGATCCGGCCGGGCTCGGCCGGAGGTGGGCGCCCGCGTCCTGCGAGGTGCCGCCGTCAGGGCTCTCGGGCTGCGCCGTCGATCTCCGTCCCGCGCTCGAAGAGGAGTCCCGATGAATATCATTCCGAGCTCGACGCCCGCGAGGCCCCGCGGATCCGCCGTTCGAGACAACACCCCATCCTTCTTGATCCCAGTCCTGCTCCTCCTCGCCTCCCTGCCGGCCGTCGCCGCCGAGCCGGCCCCGCCTCGCCTCGTCGCGCTCCGCGTCGTCGACCGGCTCGAGAGGCCGGTGGCGGACGTCTCGGCTTGCCTCCTTCCGGCGTGCACGAAGGTCGCCTGGCGAGCGGAGAAGGAGGGCTACGTCGCGCAGGTGCCAGAAGGAGGGGCTCCCGTGACGCTTAGGCTCACCGCGCGGTCGTTCGAGAACGCCGACCTCGTCGTCGCGCCCGAAGCGGCGGCGGCGAAAGCGACGCTGAAGGCGAAGGGCTCGGTGAAGCTCGCGTTCCTCGCTCCCGAAGGGAAGGAGACCGAGCGGCTGACGGTCTCGTTGAAGGAGACGATCGACCCTTACGCCGGGACGAAGGGCCTCCTCCTCGCCGAGAGGGGCGTCGACGTCCCGCCGCGCCCGGCGACGGTCGCCGTCGTCCTCGACGACGTCCCGCCGGGAGACTGGGTCCTCGGCTGGGAGGGCGCGTCGATCGCGGCCGGGATGAAGGTCGTGAAAGTGGCCGAGACGCGGGCCGACGCCGGGGCGATCGCGCTCGAGCGCGGACGGTCGGTCACGGGGGGCGTCCGGGACGACCTCGGGATGGTCGTGGCCGGCGCCCGCGTGCGGTTGCGCGCCGGTGACCTGGTCGGGGGCCGGCCGGGCGGGACCGAGAGGAGCGCGCGGACCGGGAGCGACGGAGGGTTCGTCGTCCGCGGCCTTCCCGTCGACGGAACCCTTTCCTGGGAGACGACCACCGACGAGCACGAGACGGTCCGCGGCGCCCTCGGCGGTGAGACGCGCCTCGAGATCGTCCTGACGCGCGCGCAGCGCGTCTTCGGCCGCCTCGTCGACGAGGAGGGACGCCCCGTCGCGGGAGCGCCGCTCAACGTCTCGTACGTCACCCGGACGACGACGAGGGACGCCGAGGGGAACGAGAACCGCCACACGAGGGTCGAAGGGCACCCCGCCCTCGCCGTCGCCGCGGAGGACGGCACGTTCTCGTTCCACCGCCGTCTCCCGGCCTCCGTCCAGATCGTCCCGGAGGCGGACGGCTTCCTCCCCGAGACGAAGACGCTCGAGCCGATCGCCGAGGGGGGAGAACGCGGCGAGCTCGACCTCGGGGACGTGGTCCTCCGCGCCGGCCGGACGCTCACGGGGCGCGTCGCGAAGGCCGACGGGGGCGATCCCGTGGCGGGAGCGACCCTGGAGGCGAGCTGGTCGGGACGGGAGTCCGGCTCTCGCGGGTCGGTCCGCGGCGTCTCGGAGGCAGACGGCTCGTTCCGCCTCGAGGCGATTCCCCCGGGGAAGAGCCTGACGCTCACGGCGCGCAAGGAGAAGCTCGCACCGAAGACCCTCGCGATCTCTCCGGAGACCGATTCGGTCGACGTCCTCCTCTCGAGCGGCGGGCGCGTCAAGGGGCGGGTCTGCGGGACCTCGTGGGAGCTGACGGCCGCAGCCGTCGAGTACGGCCGCGACGGGGGCTTTTCGAACCGGAATCAGGCCGCCGTCGATTCCGCGGGCCGCTTCACGCTCGAGAACGCCGAGGCGGGCTCGCTCACCTTCGTCCGAAGCTGGCGCTTCCGGGACCCGACCCGTCCCGGCTCCACCTACGAATGGAGCGGGGCGTTCCGCGCGAACGTCGACGTGAGGGAGGGAGAGACCTCCGAGGTCTCGCTCGGCTGCGACGGGATTCCGGTGTCCGGCGTCCTCACCCGCGCCGGCCGTCCCGTCGCCTCGGAGATCGTCTCCCTCTTCCTCGGAGGGCCGGGGTCGCCTCCGTCCGACGCCCTGACCGACGCCTCCGGCCGCTTCTCGACCCGCGTCCCTTCTCCCGGCCTCTGGCGCCTCTCGGCCGGCGGCAGCCCGTTCTCGGCGACGGCCGCGTGCGAGGTGCCTCCGGGCGGCCTCGACGGATGCGTCGTGGAGCTCGGGAACGGGGCGGAGTGAGGGGGGCCTGCGCCTTCTCTTCGGACGCCCCTCGTTCGCGGGCTGGCCAATCCTGTCAGCGGCGTTCGGCGAGGTAGGCGACGAGGTCGTCGTAGAGGCCGCCGACGTTCGAGAACGTCGCGTAGTTTTTCGCGGTGGAGAACCACTCCTTCGTCGTCGGCCTGGTCGCGGCGAGGGTTCCGAGAAGGTCCTTCTCACCGATCGGGCGGATCGTCCCGTCCGTCAGCGCCTGCCGGATCGGCTTCTCGGTAGCCTGCTCGACGAGATCCGAGAGATCCGCTCCCGAAAAGCCCTCGGTCTTCGAGGCGAGCGTTCCGAGGTCGACCGAATCGGCGACGGGCCACCTCCGAAACGCCAGGCGGAGGATCTCCAGCCGAGCGGCGCGGTCCGGCGGGGGGACCGAAGAGGACCCGGTCGAATCGCCCTGGCCGCCGGAGGGTGTGGCCGACGCGCCAGGGCGAGTTCGTCGCGGCCATCACGAGGACGCGGTCGTTCCGGCCCGCCGAGCGACAGCGCAAGGTAGCCGAACGCGATGGCCTCGAAAGCGGTAGCCGCGCTTTGCGCGCGTCCGGGTGCCGCGAGAGGATTGCCGGGCATAGCCTCACCATCGGGTAGCGTAGTGGGCTTGCACGACGCGGACGACCTTCCCATCAGCACCAACGTCGCCGGCGGGAGGAGCCAGCCGGAGGGCCGCCATCCCTGCTCCTCCCGATCGTCCTCAATGCCAGGTATATATACCTGGCATGAGGATGATCGGGTGCAAGGCGGCAGTTCTCCGTATTTCGATCTCAAGGTATATATACCTTGAGATCCAAACACGATTTCGCTATACTGAACCAGGAGCCTGAGATGCCCCGCAGTTTCCAGGCCGCTGACACCATCACCGGCGTCATCGCCAAGGCGCTCGAGAAGCTCACCCGAAAGGTCTACTCCGAAGCCCAGCTTGGCGCTCAGATCGGCGAGCTCCTCCGGGAGCTTGGCTCGACCTATCGGCCCCGCGAGGTCCTCGGGAAGCTCCGGAACGCGGGAGCCGTAACCGAGATCGTCCTGAAGTCGCCGGAGTACGCCTCGATCCGCCGCTACGCCGTCGGCGAGCCCTCGCCATTCGAGCTCGGCCTGAGCCTTCGAGGAGGGGCCTACCTCTCGCACGCGGCGGCCGTGTTCCTGCTCGACCTGAACGACCAGCTCCCGAAGACGCTCTACGTCAACAAGGAACAAACGCCGAAGCCCGTTCCCTCGACGCCGCTCGCGCAGGACCGGATCGACCGCGCCTTCCGCGCCTCGCCTCGCCGCTCGAACTACATCTACCACTTCGGCGAGACCCACTACGTCCTCCTCAGCGGGAAGAACACCCGGGACTTCGGAGTCGAGGAGAGGTCGGGGCCTGATGGCGAGCCGCTCCGCGTGACCGGGCTCGACCGGACGCTCGTCGACATCGCGGTCCGCCCAACGTACTCCGGGGGCGTCTTCCAGGTCCTCGAGGCGTACCGGACGGCGCTGGGCCGGCTCTCGGTCACGCGGATCCTCGAGACGCTCGACCGGCTCGACTACGTCTACCCCTACCACCAGGTCGTCGGCTACTACCTCGAGAAGGCCGGCCTGCCGAAGCCGGAGACGAAGCCGCTCAAGGATCGCGGGCTCGCGTGGGACTTCTACCTCACGCACGGCCTCCGCGACACCGAGTACGTCCCGGCCTGGCGCCTACACGTGCCGCGCGGCTTCTAGCCTTCGACAGACGTCGACGACGAAGTCGAAGTAGAGGTCGAAGCCCCCCTCGAGCGACCGGACGGAGCCCTCGACGGCGGGCCAGTCGGGGCGGTGGAACTCCCGGGCCGACTCGACGCGGCCGAGGAGCTCCAGCGGGACCTTCTTCGCCGCGAACACCTTCGCGACGAGCGCCACGTTTCCGGGGGTCGCGAGGTCGACGCTCGCTTCCAGGCAGATCGACCGGATGTCGAAGAAGTCCCGAGCCCTCGCCCGCCGATGATGCGTGTAGGGGTACTCGGGCATCTGCTGGCAGATCGCCCGGAGCTTCTCCGCGGCGAGAAGAGCGGGCGAGTAGACGGCGATCGGCACGCCATCGACGTCCTCCTCGAGCGCGTCGCCGACGTACTCGTGCCGGCTGATCTGGATCTTGAACGTCCTCTCCTGCGCGAGCCCGACGACCGTCGCCGATCGCCGTCGGGCCTCGAGGTCGAGCGCAGCGTCGGCCGCCGGGCTCAGCTTGAACTGCACTTCGTACCCGCCCCACCACTCGGCCTCCGGCTCCGGCGGCCGGAGGAGGAAGCGGACGTCGAAGACCGAGAAGCCCGCGTCGCGGAACGACGCGGCGAGGTGAGCCGTGATCCGCTCCTCGGCGACGCCGACGTCCGCGAAGTCGGAAGCGAGCGAGTAGTCGAGGTCGAGCGAGGTCCGTCCCCCGATGCCGTAGACGACCGCCAGCGCGTTGCCTCCCTTGAGAACGAGCAGCCCGATCTCGCGTCCGGCCTCCGCCATCGCCCGGATCGCGACGCGACGGACGAGGTCGGGGTGGGTCGGGGTCCGGGGCTTCATCGGGAGCGGCGCGGCGCAGGCCGGGCGGCGGCGGGTCGATCGGCCGGAGGCGGCGTCGCGGCCGCCACCTCGCGCCGGCGATTCAGCTCGGCCTCGGTCGGCACCAGCTCACCCCGGAACGCCTTCGCGAGGATCGCCTGGGTCAGCTTGTCGGCGCGGGCCGAGGCGGCGGCGACCCGCTTCTCGATGGCGTCCGCGAGGGCGAAGAGGGCCTTGACACGACGGACGATCTCGCGCTGCTCTTCGAGTGAAGGAACAGCCACTGCGGTCTCTCTGAGATGGTCCAAGCTCAGGTGCGGCCGGCCCTCGCCATAGAGCCATTCCTTGTACTGCGCTCGGCCATGGACGGGAGAGTTCAACCAGAGCTCTAGGAAATGAGAAAGGTCCGGCAGAACAGGTCGCATGTACGCCACGCTCTGGCAGACGTAGTGCTCCTTGAGGTCGGAATCCACGCGGCAGACATCCCCAGTGTTTGCGCCGACTATTGTGACCAGAATGTCCCCGCGAAGGACCGCCGTCCGTGCTCGCTCTGGATCGTTCCTCGGAGGAGCGACGGCGAGGCGATAGGTTCGATCGAAACTCAGCGGGCGGATGTTCTGGGCCATGATGAACGTGCCCGAGCCGTCATCCCTGTAGTACCTCGACCAAGCTCGGGAGCCGCTCGTGATCGCCGTTGTCAGCGCGTCCATGCTCACGACAGGCCAAGACAGAGGGACATCGAACTCGGCAGGGATTGGGGCGCTCGCTTGGCCACGGCGCTCAGCGGCGCGGGCTGTCCCGATTCGTTCGACCAGACGGTCCGGTGCCTCTCTCGGCCGATGCTCCTCGCGCCATCGGTCTGTGAGCCTTCCGTCGCACGCCGCGGCGAGGATGGTCTGCCTGAAGCGACGAAGCATGGCGTTGAAGCTCGCGAGCCGCGCCTCGACACCAGTCACACTCGCGATTGTCGTCTCTATCTTCGCAGCGATCCGCTGCTGTTCGCTCACGGGAGGAAGACCGATCCGGAGCCCTCGCAGCTGTCGGGTTGTAACCCTCGGTCGAGTAGCGCCGTGGATCTGTTCGATCAGCGCATCCTTCGTTTCCGTCGCGCCGAGCCGGAACATAAGGAACCGAGGGTCAACGAGGTCACGCCGCGCCCGGATGCAGAAGCAGTCAGCCTTCGCGATCGCGGGCGTCGGAAGCTTCGGCAGAATGGCGACCCGCACCGCATCGTCCAGGAACGACCCGAATAGGAGGTCGCCGCTTCGAACGGTGTGCTTCTTCAGGGACTGGTACTTCTCGCGTGAGACGTAGGTTCGCTTCTCTTCAATGAAGCGGAGATTCGAGAGGTTCTCGAGCCGGACGACGCGAACCCCGCTCTCTGTGTAGTCAGAAGTCTTGAGGTTCGAGCCGAATGGGCCGTCAAAGAGCCCGCCTGGTTCCAGGAGGCTCTCCAACGTGTACGGAGTCCACCCCTCGGGCAGCTCTTCCTCCTCCGTCACGCCTCGTCCCCGTTCTCGAGCAGCGCGAGGACCTTGTTCAGCTCCTCGACCGCCCCTTCCAGCTCCGCGATCGCGTCGGCCGCAAGTTCCTCGGGCTCGGGGAGGTCATCGGCGTCGTCGAGGGATTCCTCCTTCAGCCACTTGAAGCCGTCGAGCTTGAAGTCGCGCTTCTCGACCTCGACGATGTCGAAGGAGCGCCAGCGGTCTTCCTTCGACTGCTCGGCCTTCCGCTTGCTCCGGCCGTTCGGGTCGGCGCCGTAGCACTTCACGAACTCGGCGAAGTGAGCAGGGGTGAGAGGGCGGTCCTTCTTCGTGATGCCAGGGACGTTCGTCCGGGCGTCGTAGATCCAGACGGTCTCGGATGGGCGCCCTTTCGTGAAGAAGACGACGTTCGCCTTCACACCCTGGCTGTAGGGCGTGAAGGTGCCGCGCGGGAGGCGGAGGACGGTGTGAAGGTCGCAGTCCTCGCAGAGGATCTTGAAGACCTCGCCGGCCTGGTCGGCGAAGAGGCAGTTGTCGGGAAGGACGACGGCGGCGCGGCCTCCGGGCTTCAGGATCGTCAGGACGTGCTGAACGAAGTTGAGCTGCTTGTTCGACGTCGCGATCGTGAAGTCATCGCGGTCAGGGGCCTGGTTCGCTCCCTTCGTCCCGAAGGGCGGGTTCGTCAGGACGACGTCGAAATGCTGCGAACCGGGGATCTGGTAGATGGCATCGCCGAGAGCGATCTGCGGGTGGACGCCGTGGAGGAAGAGGTTCATGAGCGCCATCCGGCGCGGCCGGGCGACGAGGTCCTGGCCGAAGTAGGTCCTCTCCTTGATCCGCCTCGCGTCCTTGCGCTCGATTGCGCCCCCCTTCGTCTGGGCCATCAGCCACTCGTGGGCGGCGACGAGGAAGCCGCCGGTGCCGCAGGCCGGGTCCGAGATCGCGAACTCGGCGTGCGCCCGCGGGTCGGGCTTCATGCACGAGACGATCGCCTGGATGAGGACGCGCGGCGTGAAGTACTGCCCGGCCCCCTTCTTCCCCTCGTTCGCGGCCTTCTCGAGGAGCCCTTCGTACGCCTGGGCCTTCACGTCGATCCCGAGCGAGGTCCACTCGGTTTCATCGACCAGGTTGATGAGCCGCTTGAGGTTCACGGGATTGTTGAAGCGGCTCTGGGCCTCGGCGTAGATGTCGCCGAGGATGCCGGGAGTCTTCCCGAGCTTCCGGAGCGTGTCGACGTAGTGGTCGACGAGGTCGCTCCCGCTCTTGTCGCGGAGAGCCGTCCAGCCGCAGCCGCGGGGCACCTCGATCGCCTTCTCCTCGGCCATCTTGAGGAAGAGGAGGTAGGTGATCTGCTCGATGTAGTCGCCGTAGTCGATCCCGTCGTGGCGGAGGGTGTTGCAGAAGCCCCAGAGCTTCTGGACGACGTCGGTCATGCTGCGATGGCCTCATTCAGGGAGTGGAGAAGGGCGGGGAGCTTCCCGTCGAACGTCCGGTTCGCGGGGGCCCAGCCGCCCGCGCGGCTGAGGACGGGAACGTCCTCGAAGTCCTGCTGGTCGATGGAGAGGTTCGTGACGACGTGGGCGCGGATGAGGTCGAGCCACTTCCGCTGGGCGGGCGAGAACGTCCGGCCCTCGGAGAGCCGGGCGAAGGCCCGGTCGACGCGCTCCTCGGCCGTGAGCAGCGGCTCTTCCTTCCGGGCGGCGTGCTTGACCATCGAGATGATGTCGACGAGGGGCTTTCGGTAGACGCGCCCGTGCGCCTCCCGGAGACGTTCCTCGGTGAACGTCCAGGGGTCGGCGGAGCGGAGCGTGTCGCGCAGCTGGTGGAGGGCCTCGGGGCTCCAGCCGCGGGGGCGGGCGAGGAGGATGCCGATGGCCGCGACGTCGGCGGAATGCCCCTTCACGAACTCGGCGAAGGCGGCGAGGTAGTCCTCCGGCCGGTCTTCGCGGAGGAGGCTCTCCGACGAGACGGTGTCGGTGTAGGTGAGCGCCTTCAGGAACGTCCGGGCGCGGCGCGGGTAGTCGACGAGGAGCTGCTGCATCCGGGGGTCGCGGAAGACCTTCATCGTCTCGGTGAAGGTCGGGCCCTTCAGCAGGGCCGGCAGCGCCGCCGCGAAGCGGCCGACGTCACCGTCGGGAATGCCGAGGGCGGCGAAGCGCTCGCGGGCTTCGGGCGTCATCTCTTTCTCGATCCTCTGGAGGCGCCGGGCGAGGCAGCGGACGTTGTAGTCGCGGTCCCGGTTCTCCCAGATGTCCGAGATGATCTCGGTGAAGGTGCGGCTCGGGGCGACGGGCGGGTCGAGCGTGATGCCGGTCGCCTGCCGGAAGTAGGAGAGGAGGGTGCCGCCGAAGCCGTCGAAGACGACGAAGTGCGACTTGTCGGGGTACTTCTCGCTCTTGCGGGTCCCGCGGCCGAGCATCTGCTCGAAGAGGATGCGGGACCTCACGGGGCGGAGGAAGACGATGTACTCGAGGTCGGGGATATCGACACCCGTCGAGAGGAGGTCGACCGTCACGACGACGCCCGGCCGGGGGCGGTTCCGGAACTCGCGGATGAGCTGGAGCGGGCGATCGGCTCGGCCCGTGATCTTCCGGACGAAATCCGGCCCCTTCCCGAAGACCTCGACGGCGAGGGAGACGAGCTCGTCCGCATGGGAGGTGTGGGGGAGGTCGTTCGCCGCGAAGATGAGGGTCTTCGGGAAGCGGCCGGTCGCCTTCTCATGCTCGAGGGCGTACCTCTGGACCTCCTCGAGGATCTTCCGGTTCGAGTCGGGCGAGGTCACCGTCCGCTCGACGTCGCCTGCGCCGAAGTCCCGCTCGTCTTCCAGCGCGTCGAGCCGCTCGGCGCCCGATTCGGCGTCGACCGAGAGGACCTGTTCGCCTGTCTTGAGGAAGACGCCCCTCATCCGGACGTCGGAGTGGATGGCGACGGCGTCGTAGTCGACGAGATGCCCTTCGCGGACGGCGCGGTTGTAGTCGTACCGGTAGACGACATCGTTGAAGTAGGCCTTCGTGTGGGCCGCAGGCGTGGCGGTCAGGCCGATCTTGACGGCGTCGAAGTGGTCGAGCGTGTCACGCCAGAGGGAGAGCTCGGCGGTCGTGTAGCCGCGGTGACACTCGTCGGCGATGACGACGTCGAAGGCGTGGATCGGGATGTCGACGTGGTCGGCGTCGTCGTCGATCTCGTCGCCTTCCGTCGACCAGACGGCGCTGCGCCCGAAGAGGTTGATCGCCATTCTCTGGATCGTGCAGACGTAGACGAAGGCGTGCTTCGGCTCGGGCGCCGTCAGGTAGGAGCCGGGGAGGACCTTGGGGTCGAACGGGGCATCGTCGTCCAGGTCGGCTCGCTGGAAGCGCTGGCTGTAGACCTCGTAGAGCTTGTCGAACTTCTTGTTCGGCTCGGGCTCGAACGACGCGAAGGCCTTGACCGCCTGGGCCGCGAGGGCGCGCCGATCGACGAGGAAGAGGATCCGCTTCCCGACGCCCGACTCGAGGAGTCGGTAGACCTCGTTCACCATCGTGAAGGTCTTGCCGGTCCCCGTCGCCATCGCGACGAGCATCTGGCGCTTGCGGTCGCCGATCGCCTGCTCGATGGCGGCGTTCGCCTCGACCTGGTAGGGCCTGAGGCGCGAATGAGCGTTCGGGTGGGACGAGAACCAGCCGCAGCCGGCGTCGAAGTCTCGGCCGAAGGCCTCACGCAGGGCGGCCGGAGTGTGGAACCGGGCGACGCGGCGCGAGCGGTTCAGCTTGTGGCGGACGTCGTGGAACCAGATCGTCTCGCCGTTCGTCGAGTAGAGGAACGGGACGTGGTAACCGCGGATGTCGATGGGGCCGTTGAGGACGCCCTTCGAGTACCGCTCGGCCTGGGTCAGGACGTTCTGCGGGCCGAGGGTGAGCTTCTTCGCCTCGACGATTCCGAGGAGCTGGCCGTCGACGAAGAGGGCGTAGTCGGCAGGGCCGTTCGCCGTCGGGTACTCCGTGAGGGCATGGTGGCGGCAGCGGGAGAGATCGGTCTCGGGGCGCCAGGGGGCGACGGTCCAACCCGCGGCGCGCAGGGCCGGGTCGATCCGATCACGCCGGGTCCTCGATTCCGGTGTCTTCGTCCGCCGCGCCATCCTGCTCCGCCGTGGTCCGGAAGTCTCGTGTCGGGGAAGGATAGCTCGACACCCTGGACTCGGGATTGCGCGAAGCCCCGGTGGCCGCCTGCCGCCCTCAGACCCGGTAGTACTCCCGGTACCAGGCGACGAAGCGGGCGAGGCCGACGGCGAGGGGCGTGTGGGGCGCCGCGCCGAGGAGGCGCGCGAGCGGCTCGGTGTCGGAGCTCGTCTCGACGAGGTCGCCCGGCTGCATCTCGCGAAGGACGAGGTTCGCCTTCCGGCCGAGGAGCTCCTCGAGCGTCCGGATGAACTCCGTCAGGAGGACCGGCTCGCCGTTGCCGATGTTGAAGACGCGGTGCGGGGCGCTGCTCGCCGCCGGGTCGCCGCCGTCGGGGGTCCACGCGGGGTCGGCCTCGGGCGCGCGGTCGAGGAGCGCGACGACGGAGTCTGCGATGTCGCCCACGTAGGTGAAGTCGCGCTTCATCTCGCCGTGGCCGTAGACGTCGATCGGGTCGCCCGCGAGGATCGCTCGCGTGAACTTCATCGTCGCCATGTCGGGCCGGCCCCACGGGCCGTAGACGGTGAAGAAGCGGAGGCCCGTCGCCGGCACGCCGAAGAGGTGCGCGTAGGCGTGCGTCATCACCTCGTTCGCCTTCTTCGTCGCGCCGTAGAGGCTCACGGGATGGTCCGTCCGGTCGGAGGCGCGGAACGGCGTCGCGTTCAGGCCGTAGACGGAGCTCGAGCTCGCGTAGACGAGGTGCGCGACGCCCGTCCGCCGGCAGCCTTCCAGGACGGTGAGGTGCCCCGTCAGGTTCGACTCGACGTAGTCGAACGGCGCGTCGAGCGAGTGGCGGACGCCCGGCTGCGCGCCGAGGTGGACGACCTTCTCGAAGCGCTCGCGCGCGAAGAGGGCCGCCATCCCCTCCCGGTCGGAGAGGTCCTGCCGCTCGAACCGGAAGCCCTTGCGCGGGAGGAGCCTCGCGAGGCGCGCCTCCTTCAGCGAGACGTCGTAGTACGCGTTCAGGTTGTCGACGCCGACGACTTCGTTTCCGGCGTCGAGGAGACGCTCGGCGACGTGCAGGGCGATGAAGCCGGCGGCGCCGGTGAGGAGGGTCTTCACGGTGCGGTCTTCGGAGGAGTGTAGAGGTAGACGGGGCCGTCCGGGGCCGCGGCGTCGGGGCGACCCGAGCCCGGCGGGACGAGGAGCCACCGGCGCCCGTGGCGCTTCCCGAGGTCCGTCGCCGAGGAGAGGTCGAAGGCGTCGGCGAGGGCCTTGTCCGGCCCCAGGACCCACCGCCCCGCGTCGCCCGCCTGCCAGCGGGCCGCGGCGGCCCCCTGCATCTCGGGCGGCATCAGGTAGGGGAAGTGGTTCGTCGGCCGCCGCGCGAAGAGGAGGAACTGCTCGCGGTACGCGACGAGGGCGAGCGCTTCACCGGGCGGGACGCGCGACTCCGCGGCCTCGACGACCGCCCTCGGCGTCCGCGAGGCGTTCAGGAGCGGATTCACGCCGAAACCGACGACGAGCCATACGATCGAGAGGACGAAGGCGACGGCCGCGAGGGGGAAGCGCCGGAAACGGAGGACGAACGCCGTCGCGGCGACGCCGAGGACGAGCGCGGCGGGCCACGGGTTCGCGATCTCCTCGGCCGCGAGCCTCTCCCCCACTTTCGGGACGAGGAGCGCCGCGAGCGCCGCGAGGAGGCCGAGGGCGCCGACGAGCCCGGCGAGGCCCGCGAAGAGCCGCCGCGGCCAGGTCTTGCGGAGGAGCTCCGGCAGGAGCGGCGCGGCGAGGAGGGCGAGCGCGGGGGTGGCCGGGGTGATGTAGACGCCGCGCTTGCCGGGCGAGGCGCTGAAGAAGACGAGGACCAGGAGGAGGTAGCCGAGGAGGACCGGGACCCGGCGGTCCCCGGCGCGCACCTCGCGGACCCAGGCGGGGACGAGCCACGGCAGGAGGAGCGAGAGCGGGAGCCAGAACGGCGGGATCACCTTCACGAGGTAGTCCCACCACGGCTCGACGTGGTGCCACGCGGCGCCGTAGCGCGTGACGGTCTGCTTGAAGAGGATGTTGTTCCGATAGGCCTCGAGCGCGGGGTCGCCGCTCTGCGCGACCGCCACGAGCATCGGGACGCCCCAGAGGGAGACCGCCGCGAGGAGGGCGAGCGGCCCGGCAAGCGCTTTCGGCCAGGACGAGAGGGGCGCGCGCCGGATCTCGGCGCGGTGCGTGTAGAGCGCCGGGACGAGGGCGAAGAGGGCCAGGATGCCGACCCCTTTCGTGATGACGCCGAGCCCCGCCGCGAACCACCCGAGGTAGTACCAGCGCCACCCTCCCCCGAGGAGGAGGAAGCGGACGAACGCGTAGACGCCGAGCGTGATCCAGAGCGTCACGAGGGCGTCGATCTGGGCCGTTCGCGCCTGGAGCGTGAACTGGACCGTCAGGAGGAGGAGGAGCCCGGCCCGCCACGCCGTCGCGCGGTCGTGGAGGCGCCGCGCGAGGTCGAAGACGAGGGCGAGCGTCCCGAGGCCGGCGAGGAGCGACGGAAGAAGGAACGCGACGCGGAGCGAGCCCGTCAGCTTCAGGAAGAGGGCGATCGCCCACATGAAGAGGGGCGGCTTGTCGGGGTAGAGCTCGCCGCCGCGGACCGGGAAGAGCCACTCGCCGCTCTCGACCATCTGCCGCGCGACGAGCGCGAAACGCGGCTCGTCGGCGGGCCACGGGTCGCGCAGGCCGAGGCCGGCGCCGAAGAGGACGGTCGCGAGGAGGAGCAGGAAGAGGAGCGCGCGGCGATCGTCCGTCGGCCCCGTAAGGAGCCTTTCGTCGGGCGTCACGCCCCGTCCCCGGGGTCTGTCCCGGCTTCCAGGTGGCGCGCCGCCTTGATGAGCCAGAGGTTCCTCACGTAGACGACGGCCCCCGCGCTCTGGCCGAGGATGAAGACGGGATCCTTCCGGTAGATCGCGTAGGCCAGGAGGAGGGCCGAGCCGCCGAGGCTGAAGTACCAGAACGCGACGGGGATGACGCTTCTCTTCTGCCGCTCGGAGGCGATCCACTGGATGATGAACCGGGCGCTGAAGAGGAGCTGGCCGAAGAGGCCGAGGCCGACCCAGAC
The DNA here is from genome assembly GCA_017999215.1 of Thermoanaerobaculia bacterium. Lineage (GTDB taxonomy): Bacteria > Acidobacteriota > Thermoanaerobaculia > UBA5066 > UBA5066 > UBA5066. Next base: position 360 of record JAGOBQ010000045.1, on the reverse strand, counting down.
GCGCTCGAGGGTGAGGGTCACGGGAGGACCTCCTTCACGACGGGAGACTTCGCCCGCCGCTTCAGCCACGCGACGCCGAGGACGTCGACGAGGCCGACCCAGAGCCGGTTCCAGACGCCGTAGTTCGATCGGCCGGCCATCCGGGGGCGGTGGTTGACGGGGTGGACGAGCATGACCCCGCCCAGCGCCTGGACGAGCGTCGGAACGTAGCGGTGCATGTGGTCGAACGCGGGGAGGCGGAGGTACCAGTCGAGGCGGACGGCCTTCAGCCCGCAACCGACGTCGGGGACGCCGTCCTTCAGCACCGCGTTCCGGAACGCGTTCGCCACCTTCGAGCTGACCCGCTTCACCCAGTCGTCC
>JAGOBQ010000455.1 GCA_017999215.1 Thermoanaerobaculia bacterium | reverse complement strand
ACCTTGATCCCCGTCGCGATCGGGAGCGCGCGGCCGTGGACGCTGTTGAAGCCGTAGGCCTCGACGTAGCCCGGCAGCCGCGACGAGCAGCCGATGCCGGAGACGACGACGGTGTTCCAGGGCTCCAGCTGCAGCTCGGCCATCGCCCGGTACATGGCCGAGACGACGCCGAAGTCGCCGCAGCCCGCGCACCAGACGGGCTTGAGGTCGCTCTTGTAGTCGCCCGGCTGGAAGCGGGGCAGGGCGGGGGTCTCGACGACGCTGCTCACGCGGTCACCTCCTCGCGGACGCCGGATCCCGAGAGGGCGCTCTCGATGCGGCTTTTCACCTCGGTCACGGAGAGGTTCATCCCGCCCGAACGCGCGAAGACGCGCGTCCCGGCGGGGAGGTCGACGAAGGTCCTCATGTAGTTGTAGAGCTGCCCGACGAAGTTCACCTCGAGGAAGACGAGCGTCTTCACGCTCGACGCGTACTCGAGGAACGCCTTCTTCGGGAACGGCATGATGATCCGCGGCACGAAAGCGGAGACGCTCACGCCGTTCGCCGCGAGCTCCTTCATCGCCTCCTCGACGGGGCCCTTCGAGGAGCCCCAGCAGACGATTCCGACATCGGCCTTCGCGGGGCCGAGGTGGACGAAGAGCGGGTACTTCTCCTCGACGAAGTCGAGCTTCTTGAACCTCTTCCGGCTCATCTTCTCGTGCAGGACGTGCGAGGAGGCGGGCCGGGCCGTCTCGTCGTGCTCGAGGCCGTTCGTCTGGTACATCCCGCCCTTCGTCCCGGGGACGCTCATCGGGGAGACGCCCGTCGGAGTCTGGGCGTAGCGCTTGTAGTCGGCGAGCTCCTCGTCCGTCGGGGTCCGTCGGTCGAGGACCTCGTGGACGAGGTTCGCCATCTCGACCGTCTGCCGGCTCTGGCCGATCGCCTGGTCCGAGAGGACGATGACCGGGAGCTGCGTCTCCTCGGCGATGTTGAAGGCGTCGACCGTCGCGTGGAAGCAGTCCTCCACGTCGGTCGGCGCGAGGACGATGCGCGGCGCGTCGCCGTGAGAGCCGAAGACGGCCATGTAGAGGTCCGACTGCTCCGACTTCGTCGGCAGGCCCGTCGAGGGGCCGCCGCGCTGCACGTCGAGGATGACGACCGGGATCTCGGCCATCGACGCGAGGCCGAGCATCTCGGCCATCAGGGAGAGGCCGGGACCGGAGGTCGAGGTCATCGACTTCACGCCGGCGAAGGAGCCTCCGATGATCGCGCCGAGCGCGGAGAGCTCGTCCTCGGTCTGGACGATCCGGCCGCCGGAGCGGGGGAGCCACTCGGAGAGGAAGTGGAGGACCTCGGACGAGGGGGTGATCGGGTAGCCGGCGAAGAAGCGGCAGCCCGCGTGGAGCGCCGCGACGGCGCAGGCCTCGTTCCCCGTCATGACGAGCTTGGGCTCGGAGATCGTGTATTCGAGCTTCCGAGCGGAGACGTCGGCGCCGATCGTCGCGGCGAACTCGCGCCCGGCGGCGAAGCCCTTCAGGTTCGCCTCGAGGACGCCCGCCTTCTTCTTGCCGAACTTGAACTCGACCGCCTTCCTCACCGACTCCTGCGGGATGCCGAAGAGCTCGGCGAGGATGCCGAGCGTGACGATGTTCTTCGCGGCCTTCGTCCCCGTCGCCTTCGTGGCGAGCTCGACGAACGGCACGGGAATCCACGTCGCGTTCGTCGCGGTCGGGATCTTCACGTCGGCGAGCGGCGTCGGGTCGCTGGCCTCGTACAGGATGACCGCGTCGGCCTTCGGCACGACCTCGCCCTTGAACCGGGCGAAGTCGGCCCAGTTGAAGACGACGAGGACGTCGACCGCGTCGCCCTGCGCGGAGATCGGCTCGGCCGACATCCGGAGGACGCAGGAGGACTCGCCTCCCCGGATCTGCGGCCCGTAGGCCTCCACCTTGATGACGTTCAGGCCGTCTCGAGCGCCGGCCTGGGCCATCATCTCGCCCATCGTCACGACGCCGTCGCCGCCCGAGCCGACCATCGCGAGCGTGAGGTCTCTCGTAGGCATCTCGGAACCCTCCACGGGCCGCCTCGCGGCCCCGAAAAAGTCGCTGGAGTCTCTGCCTGTCGGGCGCGAAGTGCCATGATGCCGTTTCATCAGGGCCTGCGCCGCGGGCGCCACTATACCCCGCCCCTCCCGCGAGGAGCCCGGCCCCGTCCGAGCCGGGGGGCGGTACCATGCGCGCCCATGAAGGCGCTTCCGCTCCGCACCGCGACCGTCGCCCCGATCCTCTTCGCCGCGCTCCTCGCCGCCGGCTGCAGCGGCAAGGAGGCGCCGCCGGCCCCGGCGGCCGACGCGGGAGCCGCCCTCGCCGAGGCCCACGGCGGAGAGGCGGCCGCTCCGGCGGTCCCGTCGATCCGGGGAACCGTCCTCGAGACGATGGACGCGGCGGGCTACACCTACCTGAAGCTGAAGACGGCCGAGGGCGAGACGTGGGCCGCCGTGAACGAGTCGAAGGTCGCCGTCGGCGACGAGGTGACGGTCCTCCAGCCGATGACGATGGACGGGTTCGAGAGCAAGACCCTGAACCGGACGTTCGAGCGGATCGTCTTCGGGACCCTCGGCCCGGGCGCCGCGGCGCCGGCGGCCGGTGCTCCCGGGCCGGCCGGCTCCGTCCCGCCCGAGATGGCCGCGGCGCACGCGGCCGCCGCGAGCGGGCCCGAGGTCGACGAGAAGGTCTCCGTCGCGAAGGCGGAAGGGCCGGAGGGCCGCACGATCGCGGAGCTCCACGCGCAGCGCGCCTCCCTCGCGGGGAAGCCGGTCGCCGTGCGCGGGAAGGTCGTCAAATTCAACGGCGGCATCATGGGGAAGAACTGGCTCCACCTGCGCGACGGCTCCGGGACCGCCGAAGGGAAGGACAACGACCTGACCGTGACGACGCAGGACGCCGTGTCGAAGGGGGACGTCGTCCTCGTCAAGGGGACCGTCGCCGTCGACCGGGACTTCGGCTCGGGCTACACCTACAGCCTCCTCGTCGAGGAGGCGAAAGTCACGAAGTAGGCCCGTCGGGCCCGTCGTCCGCCTTCCCGACCCAGTGCGGGTCGGGGAGGCGAAGGCCGAGGCGGACGGAGGCCATCCGGAGGAGGACGATCGTGGCGAACCCGGCGGCGTCGGCGAACGACTGCCTCACCTCGAGCCACGGGCCCGCCAGGACGACCCAGCAGCCGACGAACGACGAAGCGGCGTAGAGCGCGCCCGGCCGGAAGATCGCGGGGATCTCCCGGACCAGGACGTCGCGGAGGACGCCGCCGAACGTTCCGGTGACGACGCCGAGAAGCGAGGCGGGAAGCGGCGGGAGCCCCGCCTCCAGCGCGTACCGGACCCCGGTGAGCGAGAAGAGGGCGAGGCCGAGGGCGTCGACGAAGACGGCTCTCCGGTCGAGCGCCGCGGCCGTGGCGAACGCGCGCCGGCTGTAGACGAAGGCGAGGCAGAGGAGGAGCGTCGCGAACACGTACCCCTCGTTCGCCACCCAGAAGAGGGGCCTCCTCTCCAGGATCAGGTCGCGGAGCGTCCCTCCTCCGAAGGCCGTCACGAGCGCGAGCGTGAACGTCCCGATCAGGTCCATCCGCGCCCGGGCCGCCGTGATCATCCCGGAGACCGTCATGACGACGACGGCGGCCGCCTCGACGGCGAGCGTCAGCTCGGGGAGCGTGGCCTTCACGGTGCCGGGATTGTCTCAGGGGAGGCGGATCGCCGGGGCGACGGAGCCATCCGGGCGAGCGGAACGAGGTAGAGCGCGAAGAGCGCGGCGGTCGCCACGAGGGCCCCGCGGATGCCGGCGGCCTCGACGAGGGCGCTCCCGACGAGCGGCCCGCCCATCATCCCGACGGCGTAGGCGATGTTCACGAGGGAGAAGACGCCGCCGAAGGAGCGGCTCCCCATCCGCTCGACGGCGTCGGCGAGGCCGGGGCTGACGGGGCTCAGGACGAACGAGCTCGTGACCCCGAGCGCCGCCATCGAAAGCCCGACGGATCCCTTCGAGGCGAGGAAGGCCGGCACCGGCACGAGGAACGCCGCGAGGACGTATCCGACGAGAAGGACCTTCTTTCGCCCGACGCGGTCGGAGAGGCGGCCCAGGACGGGGGA
>JAGOBQ010000044.1 GCA_017999215.1 Thermoanaerobaculia bacterium | reverse complement strand
AGTCGACGACCGCGGTCAGGTAGTCCTTCCGGCGGTTCTGGTAGTCGAGGTAATACGCGTGCTCCCAGACGTCGAGGACGAGGAGCGGCGTCGAACCGGTCGTCAGGGGCGTGTCGGCGTTCGCCGTCTTCACGACCTTCAGCGTGGCGCCCTCGGCCACGAGCCAGGCCCAGCCGCTTCCGAACTGGCCGAGTCCGGCGGCGACGAGCTCCTTCTTCAGGCCGTCGAGGCTCCCGAAGGAGGCCTCGATCTTCTCGGCGAGGGCGCCGGACGGGGCGGCGCCTCCCTTCGGCCGGAGGCTCTTCCAGAAGAAGTCGTGGTTCCACGCCTGCGCGGAGTTGTTGAAGACGGCGCGCGAGGCGGTGTCCGCCGCCGAGGCGCGGACGATCTCCTCGATCGGGCGGCCCTCGAGAGGGCCTCCCTTCAGGAGCCCGTTGAGGGCGTCGACGTAGCCGCGGTGGTGCTTCCCCCAGTGGAAGGAGAGCGTCCTCGCGGAGACGATGGGCTCGAGGGCGGTGTCGGGCCAGGGGAGCGGCGAGAGGGTGAGCGGCGCGGCCCCCTCGAGGATCGCGGGGAAGCCGAGCGCGCCGGCGGCCACCGCGGTCAGGGCGGCTCCCTTCAGGAAGTCGCGGCGCGAGGCGTCGGTCGGTTCGGGACGGGGCGTCTCTTCGGGCATCGGTACCTCCTGCAGATGGTCGGGACGAAGGATAACCGCCGGGAGGTCCCGGCCTCAGGGGAGGAGGACGGTCGAGCCGGTCGTTCGCCGGGACTCCAGCTCCCGGTGCGCGGCGGCGGCCTCCCGGAGCGGGAACGTCGCGCCGATGCGGACGGACACCGCGCCGGAACGGATCACCGAGAAGAGGTCCGCGGCGGTCTCGAGGAGGTCCTCCCGCCGCGCGGTGTAGGCCATGAGCGTCGGCCGCGTGAGGAAGAGCGACCCCTTCTGCGACAGGAGGAGCGGCGCGAACGGGGCGACGGGACCGGAGGAGTTCCCGAACGAGACCATCAGGCCGAGCGGCGCGAGGCAGTCGAGCGAGGTCTCGAAGGTGTCCCTCCCGACGGAATCGTAGACGACGCGCACTCCGGCGCCTCCGGTGATCTCGTCCACCCGCCGGGCGAGGTCCTCTCTCGAGGTGACGACGACGTGGTGGCATCCCGCGGCACGCGCGAGCTCGGCTTTCTCGTCCGTGGAGACGGTCCCGATGACGGTGGCGCCGAGGCTGCGGGCCCACTGCGCGGCAATGAGGCCGACGCCTCCGGCCGCCGAGTGGAGAAGGATCGTCTCTCCCGCCTCGACCCGGTGCGTCTTCCGGAGGAGGTAGCGCGCCGTCATCCCCTTCAGCATTGCAGCGGCGGCGGTCTTCTCGTCGACGTCGTCCGGGAGGGGAACGAGGCGATGGGCGGCGACGAGCCGCTCCTCGGAGTACGCGCCGACCGGCCCGGCGTAGGCGACGCGGTCGCCCGCCTTCACCTCGGAAACGTCCTCGCCGACCTCGGTGACGACGCCCGCGCCCTCGGAGCCGAGGATCGCCGGGAGGGGGAGCGGGTAGAGCCCGCTCCGATGGTACGTGTCGATGAAGTTGAGGCCGATCGCCGTGTGGCGGACGCGGGCCTCGCCCGGGCCCGGCGGACCGATCCGGACCTCGTCCCACGAGAGAGCCTCGGGTCCGCCCGGAGTGTGGATGCGAACGGCGTGCGTCATGCGGCACCTCGTGCGCCAGCGTATCGCGACGGGAGTGCCCGAAGGGCGATCGACCCGGCTAGACTGACGGGAATGGCGCCGCCTTCCGTCCGACGGGCGCTCGTCGTCGCCGCCTTCGGCCTCCTGGCCGCCTCGCCGCGAGCTCTTTCGCTCTCGCCGGAGAGGCAGCTGAGCCAGTACGCGATCTCGACCTGGCAGACCGCCGACGGGCTCCCGATGAACTCGGTCCTCGCGATGACCCAGGCGGCCGACGGCTCGCTCTGGATCGGGACCGAGGAAGGGCTCGTCCGGTTCGACGGGGCCGAGTTCGAGGTGCGCGACCGGGGAAACACGCCGTCGATGGACGCCCACAACGTGCAGGCCCTCTGCGCGGAGGAGGACGGGACCGTCTGGGCGGGGACGTACGGCGCCGGACTCCTTCGGTGGGACGGCCGGAGGTTCTCGCGGCCGGCCGCGGAGCCGGAGCCCGAGCGGAGCCGGCCGATCCGGGCGCTCGCGCGGGGGCCCGACGGCTCGGTCTGGATCGGGACCGCCGGCGGCCTCGAGCGGCTCGTCGACGGCCGTCGGACGCGGTTCGCGGCGGACCCGGGGCTCGCCTCGGCGGCCGTCCTCGCGATCTCGCCCGGTCGAAAGGGGCGCGTCTGGGTGGCGACGGTCGCGTGGCTCGGCGTCGTGGAGAACGGGGCGCTCCGCCGCTTCGTCCCCGAGCCCGCACCGGGCGGCATCGTGCTCTCTCTCGCCGAAGGTCCGGACGGCGCGCTCCACGTCGGGACCGACCGGGGGCTCTTCCGGATCTCGAGCGACCTCCGCGCCTGCGAGCGCATCCGGGGGCTCTCGAACGAATTCGTCTCCGCGCTCGCCGTGGATCGGAACGGCTCGCTCTGGGTCGGCACGAACGGCGGACTCCACCGGATCGGGCGGGACGGCAAGATCGAGCGGCTGACGGCGGCGGACGGCCTCTCGAGCGACATGATCCAGACGCTCCTGCTGGATCGCGACGGCAACCTCTGGTTCGGCACGAGGGGCGGCGGCCTCGGTCGGCTGCGCGACGGCGACTTCGTCACCTACGGTGGAGCGCGGGAGGGCTTCGTCGTCGACACGGTCCTCGCCGCGCGGACCGGAGGAGTCTTCGTGGGCGGCGGGAATGGCTTTCTCGCCCGCCTCGGACCGGACGGCCGTTTCGAGCCCGTCGCGTCTCCGGCTGCGCTCGGCGGGAGCTCGGTGAGGGCCCTCTTCGAAGAGGCCGACGGGACGCTCCTCGTCGGCGCGTGGAACGGGCTCTACCGCGCGCGCGCCGGCCGCCTGGAGCGCGTTCCCGACCGGGGCCTGATCCGGAACGTGCGGACGGTCCACGTCGACCGGAGGGGCGCGATCTGGGTCGGCCTCGAGGCAGAGGGGCTGGTTCGCCTCCAGGGAGGGGAGGTCCGGCGCTTCACGACGGCGGACGGCCTCGGGGGGAACGAAGTCCGGGCCCTCCTCGAGGATCGAGAGGGGACGCTCTGGGTCGCGACGTACGGAGGCCTGAGCCGCAGGACCGGAGAGAGCTTCAGGACCCTCACGACGCGGGACGGTCTCCGGAGCGACCTCGTCCGGTGCCTCTCTCTCGATGCCGACGGCGCCCTCTGGATCGGGACCTACGGCGGGGGGATCGCGCGGCTCCATCGGGGCGAGATCACGTCCTGGGACACCCGGGACGGCCTCTACACCGACGTGGCGTACGCCATCACCGAGGACGACTCCGGCGACTTCTGGATCAGCAGCAACCGGGGGGTCTATCGCGTCGCCCGGGCCGACCTCGAGGCGCGCGTGAGCGGCGCGGGCCCGAAGCTGCGCTGCCGGTCGTTCGGGATCGCGGACGGGATGGCGAGCGGGGAGGGCAACGGCGGCGACCCGGCGGTGGCGCGGGCGGCCGACGGACGGATCTACTTCCCGACGGTTCGCGGCGTCGTCGCGGTCGACCCGGCGCGGCTCCTGACCACGGCCCCGCCGCGGGTGCGGATCGACTCGGTCGTGGCCGGGGCGAGCACGGTCGACCATCGGGAGACGGCCGAGGTCCCGGCCGGGACGCGCCGCCTCGAGCTCCGCTGGGCCGCGCTCGGGTTCCTCCCGCCGCTCAAGACCGAATTCCGCTACCGCCTCGACGGCTTCGACGACGAGTGGGTCGAGGCCCGGACGCGGCGCGTCGCGACCTACACGAACCTCCCGCCGGGGAGCTACACGTTCCGCGTCGTCGCCGGCGTCGACGGGACGTACGGCCGCTCGGAGACGCGGCTTCCCCTGCGGGTCGGCCGCCTCTGGTGGCAGACCTGGTGGGCGCAGGCGGCGCTCGCGCTCGCCCTGGCCGGACTCCTCGGCGGGGCGTATCGGCTGAGAACGGGAAGCCTGGCCCGCGATCGGCGGCGGCTCGAAGAGGCCGTCGCCGCGCGGAGCGCCGAGCTCGCCGAGGCGAACCGGGCGCTCGAAGAGGCGGTCGTCACCGACCCCCTCACGAAGGCGAGGAATCGCCGATTCCTGGACATGGCGCTCGACTCCGAGAGGGAGCTCGCCGTCCGCTCCTCGGAGAGCAAGGGTTCCGGAAGGAACCGCGACCTGATCCTCTACCTCGTGGACCTCGACAGGTTCAAGTCGGTCAACGACCGGCACGGACACCGGACGGGCGACCTCGTCCTCGTGGAGACGGCACGGCGCCTCCAGGGGGCGCTGCGCCGGAGCGACTTCCTCGTCCGGTGGGGAGGAGAGGAGTTCCTCGTCGTGGCCCGCGCCTCGGAGCGACGGCAGGCGGACGTGCAGGCGCGGCGCCTGCTGGAGGCCGTGGGCGGCGCTCCGTTCTCGCTCGGCGACCTCTCCCTCGTGCAGACCTGCTCGATCGGGTGGGCGCCCTTTCCCTGGCTCGAGGAGAGGCCGCGCGACGCGACGATCGAGGAGGTCCTCGGATTCGCCGACCGGGCGCTCTACGAGGCGAAGCGGTCGGGACGGAACGTCGCGGTCGGGTACGTCGCCGGGGGCGACGTCGGCCGCGACGCCGGCGGGGAATCGTTCGAGGAACGGCCCGGGCACGTCGTCGAGGTCATCCGGACGGAGGGTCCCCGGACGGCGTGACGGTGCCCGGGCGCTCCGTTCAGTCGCAGGTGTGCCCGGCGGCCTTCGTGGCGTGGGGCGCGGCCGGCGCCGGGTGGGCGCCTCCGCCTCCGTGGACGGCCTCGACGATCCCCTTCGTCGTGTGCATCAGGTCGACGTAGGCGGCGACGTACGTGCGTCCGTCGGCCGGCGAGGCGTCGGCCTTCGTCTTCGCCTCGAGCGCGACGGCGAACTTCTCCCTCACCCGCGCGGCGGCGTGATCGCCGACCATCTTCGCGAACGCGTCGACCGACCCCGTCCCGAGCGCGGTCTCCAGCTGCCCGATGAAGGGCGGCTCCTTCACCCCCGACTTCAGCCCGGTGTAGGCGGCCCCCTCCGTCTCGCGGTGGAGGCGGACGAGCGTCTCGAAGAAGGCCGTGTCGGCGACCTCCCGCGCCTCGGCGCCGAGCTTCCTCACGGCGAGCGTCCTGCCGAAGGCCTCGCGCACCGCGGGCTCCTGGGCCGCCGAGATCCACTTCAGGACGGGCGCCACGTCGCCCTTCGCGAGAGCGGCCTTCGCGTCGAGGACGACCGGGCCTTCGACGGAGTCGCAGTGCGCCGCCGCGGGGGCGGCGGGGAGGAGGAGGGCCGCGGCGAACGCCGCGGCGGCGAGGGTCGGAAGCGTGGTCCGTTTCATCTGGTCGCTCCTTCGGGCCGTTCGGCCCGTGTGGTTTCGGGTTCGTGGCGGAAAGTGCTGCGCCGCGCGGTGGCGCGCGGCGCAGCGGACGGAGGGAAGAGAGGCGACGACGCCGGCTACGCGCTCTCCGGGGCCGTGTCGTCGTCGAAGCCGGGCTCCTCGGCCTTCTCGTAGCTCCAGCCGGTCAGGAGGCCGGTGAAGAACCAGAGGAGGAGCGCGACGCCGCCGAGGAAGACGGTGTCGCCGAGGATCCGGAGCCAGCGGAGCGCCTGGAGCGCCGGGAGCTGGAGGAAGTCGGCGCTCCGGGCGTACCAGAGGCCGTGCTCGACGCTCGCCCACGTCTGCGCGAGGCCGATCGGGAGGAGCGAGAGGACGACCATGAGGCCGAGGCCGACGTTCATCCCCCAGAAGGCCCACTTCAGCTGCGTCTCCTTCCAGGCGCGGACGCCGCTCAGCTTGCGGGCGATGATCAGGACGAGGCCGAGCGAGAGGAGGCCGTAGACGCCGAAGAGGGCCGTGTGGGCGTGGACCGGCGTCGTGTTGAGCCCCTGCATGTAGTAGAGGGCGAGCGGCGGGTTGATGAGGAAGCCGAAGACGCCCGCGCCGACGAGGTTCCAGAACGCGACACCGACGAAGAAGACGATCGGCCAGCGGTACTTCGCCATCCAGGGGGTCGCGTGCTGGAGCTTGTACGTCCGGAACGCCTCGAGGCCGATGAGCGTCAGCGGGACGACCTCGAGGGCGCTGAACGAAGCTCCGACGGCGAGGATGGAGACGGGCGTGCCGCTGAAGTAGAGGTGGTGGAACGTGCCCGGGATGCCGGCGAAGAGGAAGAGCGCCGAGGAGGCGATGACCGCAGCGCCCGCGTGCTTCTTGTCGACGAGGCCGAGCTTCGCGAAGAGGAGCGCGATGGCCGCCGTCGCGAAGACCTCGAAGAAGCCCTCGACCCAGAGGTGGACGACCCACCAGCGCCAGTACTCCATGACGGAGAGGTGCGTCTTGGCGGTGAAGAAGAAGCCGGCGCCGTAGAGGAGGCCGATGGCCGTCGTGGCGCCGGTGAACATCCAGACGAGGGAGCGGGCGTCGTCGCGGCGGCGCGCGGCCGGGAGGATCGCCCGGAGCATCAGGACGAGCCAGAGGACGAGGCCGACGAAGAGCGCGATCTGCCAGACGCGCCCGAGGTCGACGTACTCGTAACCCTGGTGGCCGAGCCAGAAGCTGAGGTCGAGCGGGAGGACCTGGTGGATCGCGAGGTACTCGCCCGCGAGCGAGCCGACGACGACGAGGAGGAGCGCGCCGAAGAGGACGTTCACGCCGAGGCGCTGGAGCTTCGGCTCGTGCCCGCCGATGACCGGCGCGAGGAAGAGGCCGGCGGCGAGGAACGCGGTCGCGATCCAGAAGACGGCCGTCTGGACGTGCCAGGTCCGCGCCAGCGCGTAGGGGAGCCACTCGCCCACGGGGAGGCCGTAGAGCGCCTGCCCCTCGACGGTGTAGTGCGCGAGGAGCGCGCCCAGCCCGACCTGGACGGCGAAGAGGCCGAGGACGGCGACGACGTACTTGCCGACGGCGCGCATCGAAGGCGTCAGCGTGATCCCGACGAGCGGGTCGACCGGGGGAGCGGTGACGGCGGGCTCGGGCTTCTCTCGGAAGGCCGTCCACCAGACGACGGCGCCGATGCCGGCGAGGAGGAGGGCGATCGAGACGAGCGACCAGACGACGTTCGCGCCCGACGGGACGTTCGCCACGAGCGGCTCGTGCGGCCAGTTGTTCGTGTAGGTGATCGACTGGCCGGGGCGCTCGGTCGTCGCGGCCCAGCTCGTCCAGAAGAAGAAGGCCGTGAGCGCCTTGCGGCGCGCCGCGTCGGGGACGGTCGTCTCCGACATGGCGTAGTCCTCGCGGAGCGGCCTGAGCTCGCGCGCGCCGCCGAAGAGGGCGTCGTAGTGCGCGGCCGCGCGGCGATACGCCTCGGCGCGCTCGGCGGAGATCGTCACGGCACCGGTCGCGGCGTCGTGCGTGTTCGCCCGCATCTCGCGGACGAGCGCCGCCTTCAGCGCGGCCTGCCGGTCGGGGGAGAGGGAGGCGAAGTCCTTCGCTCCCTCCGCCTCCGCCTTCACGTCGAGGAGGGCGGTCGCCTCGCGGTGGAGGTGGTCGGCCGTCCAGTCGGGGGCCTGGTAGGCGCCGTGCCCCCAGATGGAGCCGAGCTGCTGGCCGCCCGTCGACTGCCAGACCTGCTGGCCGGTCAGGATGTCGTCCTTCGTCATGAGCGTCGCGCCGTCGGGGGTGATGACGCGTTCCGGGATCGGCGGGGCCTGCCGGTAGACCTCGCGGCCGAAGAAGCCGAGGACGAGGAAGGTGAAGAGGAGGACCCCGCCGAGGAGCGCCCAGCGGCGGCTGTCGTTGCCGGGGAAGTTCGTGCTCATCGTGCCCTTTCGATTCAAAGGTCCGCGCAGAGCGCGCGGCGGAAGAGGATGTTGTTCTCGAGGTGGACGTGCTCCATCAGCTCGGCCTCGAGCTCGTCGAGGCGCAGGTAGAGCGCCCGCCACGTCGTGCACGCCTCGCCCGGCGGAACGAGGTCGGTCGTCAGCGCGCGGGTCTTCTGCAGGGCCAGGGCGACGTCCTCGTGCTCCCGCTCGAGGGACTGGACCTGCGCCGCGGCCTGGCCCCCGCGCCCGGAGAGGAGCATCGGGAAGAGCCCCTGCTCCTCCTTCTCGAGGTGGTCGAGGAGCTCCAGGGAAAGAGACTCGACGTGGGCCGCGAGTCCGCGGGGGACGCTCTCCTTCTCGGCGTGGACGCCCTCGACCTTCCGCGCCATCTGGACGAGGAGCGGGAGCTCCGCCCGGAGGCGCGCGTGGTACCAGCCGATGATCCGCTCGACGATCGCGGGGATCGGCTGGTCGGCCATGGTCTCGAGGTCGCCGGCGGTGCGGGTCTCGGCGGCGACCTCGTGGAGGAGCGCGTGGGCGTCGAGGCCCCGCTCGGCGCAGGCCTCGGAGACGGGGCGACGTCCGTGACAGCAGTAGTCGAGTCCGTGGCGACGGAAGACGCGGGAGGCGGCCGGGTAGGCGACGGCGAGGTCGGCGAGGGTCGATTCGGGCTGAAGCGGAAGGTTCATCGGTGGCCTCCATACCCCGCATCGCACGCACCGTGCCGGACTACTAGGCGCGTCGAATCAATGACTTACGGTTACGTGTTATGAATGCGACAGCAGGTACTGTCGTGAAGATCGCAACCTCGTCGTCGAATTCGCAACCGGAGCCCCTCGAGGTCCTCCTCGAGATCGTGGGCGACCTGACGGCCTCGCTGGGGGCGCGCGACCGGTACGAGCGGCTCCTCTCGGCGGTCCGCCGCCTCGTGCCGTACGACGCGGCCTGCCTGCTGCGTCTCCAGGGGGACGACCTCGTCCCGCTCGCGGGTCACGGGCTCGTGCCGGAGGCGCTGGAGCATCTCTATCCGCGGTCCCGGCACGTTCGTCTCGACGCGATCCTGCGGTCGCCGTCGCCTGTCCTCTTCCCGAACGACTCGCCCCTGCCCGACCCGTTCGACGGCCTCCTCGTCGCCGACCCTCACGCGCTCGAGCGGATCCACGCCTGCCTCGGCTGCCCGCTCACGGCCGACGGCGAGGTCGTCGGCGCGCTGACGGCGGACGCCCTCGATCCGGAAGCGTTCGACGGCCTCGACGGGCGGCTCCTCGCGACGCTCGGGGCGCTCGCCGGCGCGGCCCTCCGGACCGCGAGCCTCATCGAGGCGCTCGAGAAGAAGGCGGAGCGCGGGACGCGCGTGGCGCGCGAGCTGCAGAAGAGCGCCGACGAGACGAGCGGCGCGGCGATCCTGGGGACGAGCGCGGCCGTCGCGGCTCTTCTCTCGGAGATCGCGGTCGTCGCCGCGTCCGACCTCCCCGTCCTGGTGACGGGGGAGACGGGCGTCGGGAAGGAGCTCGTCGCGCGCCACGTCCACTCGGGGTCGCGCCGGCGGGACGAGGCGCTGATCCACGTCAACTGCGCGGCGCTCCCGGAGTCGATCGCCGAGAGCGAGCTCTTCGGTCACGTGGAGGGCGCGTTCACCGGAGCGGTCCGCGACCGCGCGGGGAAGTTCGAGGTGGCCGACGGCGGGTCGCTCTTCCTCGACGAGGTGGGCGAGCTTCCGCTATCCCTCCAGCCGAAGCTCCTTCGAGCGCTCCAGCAGGGGGAGATCCAGCGAATCGGCTCGGACCGGCCGCACCGGGTCGACGTGCGCGTGATCGCCGCGACGAACCGGGACCTGACGGCGGAGGTCGCGAGGGGCCGCTTCCGCGCCGACCTCTACCACCGCCTCGCGGTCTACCCGATCCGGGTCCCGGCGCTTCGCGAGCGGCGGGAGGACATCCCGATCCTGGCGACGCACTTCGCGGACAGCGCCCGCCGCCGCCTTGGCCTCGGGCCGCTGCGCCTCTCCGAGGAAGTCCGGGAGGCGCTCGCGGCCGCGGACTGGCCGGGGAACGTCCGGGAGCTCGAGAACGTCGTCAGCCGCGCCGTCCTGCGCGCGGCGGCCGGAAAGCCGCTCGGCGCCCCGATCGCCGTCGGCCTCGCGAACGTCGACCTCGGGCCCGACGGCCCGGCCCGGGCGCCGATCGAGCCGGTCGTGCCGACCGTCCCGGCCGGCCCGCTTCGGGAGCAGATCGAGGAGTTCCAGCGGAGGCGCATCCGCGAGGCGGTTGCGCGGCACGGCGGGAACCACGCCGCCGCGGCGCGCGAGCTCGGGATGCACCGTGCGAACCTCCACCACCTGGCGCGGAGGCTCGGCCTGAAGGGCTGACGATCCCGGGAGCCGGTCCCTCTCCCGAGCGAGCGCGCCGTACCGGCGGAAGAGCAGTCGTTCCCGATATCCTCTGCGGGCCCGATGGACACGAGCTTCGTCTCCTCCACCATCCTCCTCGTCCTGATCACCGACCCGCTCGGGAACATCCCGTTCTTCATCTCCGCGCTGAAGCACGTCCGTCCCGAGAGGCGCCGCGTCGTCGTCCTCAGGGAGTGCCTCGTCGCATTCGCCGCGCTCCTCGTCTTCCTCCTCGCGGGGCGGCCGATCCTCCGGCTGCTTCAACTGAGCGAGGACGCGCTCCGGATCAGCGGGGGCGTCGTCCTGCTCCTGATCGCGATCCGGATGATCTTCCCCGAGAGGGGAGCACGCCTCGGGGAGGAGGACAGCGAGGACCGGGAGCCTTTCATCGTGCCGGTGGCGATCCCGCTCATCGCGGGACCCTCGGCGATGGCGACGGTCCTCCTGATGTCGACTCCCGATCCGCTGCAGATGCTCTCGCTCGCGGGCTCGCTCACGGTGACGATCGCGATCACGGCGGTCGTCTTCGTCTCGAGCACGCGCATCCAGAAGGTCCTCGGCGACCAGGCGATCATGGCGATGGAGCGCCTGATGGGGCTCGTCCTGACGGCGATCGCCGTCGAGATGCTCCTCGGCGGCGTCGCGAGCTACATCCGGCGCGGCCCGGGCTGAGGAGGCGGGGCGGAGGCGCCCCTTCGTTCCGGCGAGGAAATACACGAGTGTAGACACGGCCCCGAGCGGCCCCTTGCGGTCCCGCCCGTGACTCCGTGACGACGGGCCTGTCGAGACGACTCCGGCCATCGGCCGGCGGGGATCGTTTCCGGGCGTCCTTCCCTCGGCGGCGAGCGTCGACCCGTGGCCGTGGATTTGCGTCACGGGGGCAGATTGCACCGGGCTGGTCGGACGGGGCCGGCGATTCGAGAGAGCCGAGCATGGGGGAGTGAAGTGACGACGAGGCGCACCAGCACGGGTTCCAGGGACGTCACGTCGGTCCGCGGCCGTCTCCCGTAGATGCGGCAAAGAGGGACCAGCGTTGCAAATTCTGCAAGAGGCCAGGGAAGCAGGTCCTGATGCTGCCTGGATTCGGGCTCGAGAACCGACGGGACGATCGGCTCGCGACCCGCACGGACGGATGACGGAAACCACCCGGTTCATGTCTCACGAACGGGAGAAGACGATCACGAAGTCTTCGATCCCCGGGCCTCGGAGGAAAGAAATGTACATGCTCTCTCGCCTCGTCAAGCCGGCGGCATCGCTCCTCTTCGTGCTGGGGATGGCGATCCTGGCGACGTCCTCGCCCGCGGCCGCGCAGGACGTCTGCCCGGGGTTCGACCGGAAGCACACCATCACGAGGCTGGGCGGCCCGAACGCCCTGGCCCCGGGCGGCGGGCACTCCCGGACCCGGGCCGAGCTCCAGGCGTACTTCGCCGCGAACGCGGGGACGATCCGCGCCGTCCTGGCGAGCCAGGGCATCGGCGAAGAGGTCGCGAGCGCCCTCCTCGACGCCGTGCGCCAGGACGCCCGCATCACCGAGCGCGCCATGCCCGAGGGCGAGCGCCTGCAGTGGATGGCCTACCGGAAGAAGGGCCGAGTCGCCACGATCGAGAACGTGTGCCTCAACCTGCCGGGTGCCGCCCCGGCCTTCGAGGTCATCGTCCCGGTGGTGACCGCCGCCGAGACGGCTCGCGCCGACTGCAGCATCGACGTCACGGCCGACCACCAGCCCGGCGGGACCAGCTCGTTTCGGATTCGGACCGCTCCGGGCGCGCGGGTGACGCTGGAGGGGCCCGCCGGGAGCCGGACGATCCTCGAAGGCGGCGGATCGAACTGGACGGGACCGTGGGAGGACCCGTACGGGACGGACTACGCCTTCACGGTGACCAGCGAGCGAGCGACGGCTGAGACGGTCACCCGCTACACGTTCCTCGTGCCGAGGGAGTGCCTGAACCTGGCGCTCATCGGCCGGACCGAGGAGCGGCGGGCCGGCAAGCCGGAGACCTGCACCGAGCGCCGCATCGTTCCGCGCCCCGCGCCGCCGGTGTCGCCCGTACAGCCCGTCCGACCTCTGCCACCCGTTCCGCCCCCGGCCTCCGTCGAGGCGCGCGGCGCCGGCTGGATCCTGCGGCCGTTCGCCGCCTACCTCTTCATCGACGGGGAGACGAGCGGAACCGTGAATCCCGGGAGCTGCCCGTGCCCGGCCCGCACGACCTACGGCTACGACGACGGCTACGGGTTCGGCCTCGGTCTCGAGCGCCTGCTCAGCGATCGCTTCGGCGTCGAGCTCCGCGGCTTCCACGGGCGGCTGGACGACCGGTTCTGGATCGGTGCGAACGGCATCGGGATCTCGGAGAGCGAGACGCTCACCTACTGGGACTTCAGCCTCGGCCTCAACGTCCACCTCACCCCGAGGGGCGGGGTCGACTGGTACGCGGGTCCGTTCGTCGGATACGGCGTGGTGGACGGGCACGAGTCCTTCGTGGTCGACCGCTCTCTCGAGTACGACGCCAGGGGCGGCCTGACGTGGGGCGCGCAGACGGGTCTCGACTGGCCCTTCGGCGACGGCCCGTGGTCCCTGCACGTCGGCGCCCGCTACACGCGGTACGCGGCGGACCCCACCTATCGCTACACGGACCCCGGCGGAGCCGTGTTCGAGCAGCGGAAGTCCATCGACCTCGACCCCATCAGCCTGGAACTCGGCGTGGCGTACCACTTCTAGGAGGAAGCCCGTGAATCGAGCACTCTCCGCCTCAGTCGCTCTCGGCCTCCTGCTTGCCGCTCCGGCCTTCGCCGACATCCGCGGTGCGCAGTGCACAACCTCGGATCCGTACCTCCCCGGGGGCACGGCCACCATGCGCTGGACCTGCACCAATGGCGGCCCCGCCGCGCCCGATCCCGAGGCTCTGGATCAGATCGCGCTGGGCTTCCCCGACGGCTGGACCGTCGCCTGCGGCGCGAAGGACGCGACGGATTCCGGCGGCAGCCCGGTGGCGTTCGCCTGCTCGGCCAGCGGTCAGACCGTCACCTACTCCGACACCGACGAGGGAGCGGGTGAGATCCTCCCCGGACGCTCGTGGAGCTTCTCCGTCGCCGTCACCGCCCCCGCGACGTCCACCACGCCGGTGTGCGCCTTCTACACTCTCTCGGGGGACGGCTCGGGCGGCGAGCCCCACGAAGTCATCGACTGCGGCACCTGCCTGCCCGCGCCGGGCTCGGTGACGATCGTCAAGGAGACGGTCCCGCAGGGCGCCGGCGGTCAGATGTTCGCCTTCGAGGGCGGTCTCGGCGGCTTCTCGCTGACGGGGGGGCAGAGCCGCACGATTCCGAACCTGGTGCCGGGCACCTTCGACGTCACCGAGGCCCTGCCGGCGGGCTGGAAGCTGACCCGGATCTCGTGCGTCGACCCGGACGGCGGCTCCAGCTTCAATCTCGCGACGTCCACCGCCCGAATCGACGTCGACGCGGGCGAGCACGTCACCTGCACGTTCCTCAACACCGCGCAAGGCTCGGTGACGATCGCCAAGCAGACGGTCCCGCAGAACGCCGGCGGTCAGATGTTCGCCTTCGCGGGCGATCTCGGCGGCTTCTCGGTGACGGGGGGGCAGAGTCGCACGATTCCCGACCTGGAGCCGGGGACCTACGGCATCGCCGAGACCCTCCCGGCG
The DNA here is from genome assembly GCA_017999215.1 of Thermoanaerobaculia bacterium. Classification (GTDB taxonomy): domain Bacteria; phylum Acidobacteriota; class Thermoanaerobaculia; order UBA5066; family UBA5066; genus UBA5066. The sequence continues at coordinate 448 of JAGOBQ010000044.1, read as the reverse complement.
GGCTGGAACCTCACGCAGATCACGTGCGTCGACCCGGACGGCGGATCCGCCTTCAATCTCGCGACTTCATCCGCGACCATCGACCTCGACGCGGGCGAGCACGTCTCCTGCACGTTCCTCAACACCGCGCAGGGCTCGGTGACGATCGCAAAGCAGACGGTCCCACAGGACGCCGGCGGCCAGGCGTTCGCCTTCGCGGGCGATCTCGGCGGCTTCTCGGTGACGGGGGGGCAGAGCCGAACGACTCCGAACCTGGGGCCGGGGACCTACGCCGTCGCCGAGATCCTGCCGGCGGGCTGGAAGCTGTCCCAGGTCACGTGCGTCGACCCGGACGGCGGCTCCAGCTTCAACCTCGCGACCTCCTCCGCCAGCATCGACCTCGACGCGGGCGAGAACGTCACCTGCACCTTCCTCAACACCCGGCAGGCATCGGTGACGATCGTCAAGC